>DAOOVZ010000136.1:0-7999 GCA_035370665.1 Candidatus Hydrogenedens sp. | reverse complement strand
TTATCACTTGCTGCTTTATATAATCCTTCAAAATCATTTTCTTTTAATGGATTTGATGGCTCTATTAATTCTTTGGGCATATCCAAAACATTCTGCTCCGAAATCGGTTGAGGGGTAGATGAAACAGTTGTTTGTCCTGAATCCTGAGGATATCCAGGAGATAGTGGAAATAAAATAGCAACAATTAGGATAAAAATATATCTCTTTGCAAAACAATACAGTTCATTCTTGTTTGTATCCATATAAATCTTTCCCTTGCATCTATTACTGTTATTATAAATATTTGACTCAACACAAATAAAAATATGCTAAAATAAATGTATTATATTTGTATTGCAGTTTAATATAAAGGAATATTATTATCAAAACTGTGAGATTATACATTATTATGTATGATTAAGATAAAATTAATTGATTATTTCATTACAAAAATTATATATAGAAAGGATGATATAAATTTTAATTCTATATGAAGATAGATAATCCGTTCGTAAAGGTTCTAATACTTTGGGGTATAGTGATTATTTGTTTCTTGGTTTTTCTGATTGCACATGCCTATATTTCAAATTATCAAAATTTTATTAAGCCAGAGAATTATGTAATTAGGGCGAAATATTATTTACAACAGGGAGACACAGAAACGGCTCTTCGTGAGATAGAACAGGGCATAGATGTATTTAGACCAGCGAGTGCCGAATCATTATCCCTATTGAAAAAAATTAAAGAGGGTAAAGCAGAGAAAAGTTATTTGGAGGAGTTGGAAAAAAAGTATCAAGTAGCCAATGTTATTGAAAAATGCTATAACACAACAGAAAATCAGATTGAGTTTGATAAAAATATTTTAAGTGGTGGATTTCTGTCATTTACACTATCAAAGAATGCTAAAATAAACATTCGCGCTTTCTGGAAATTATTAGTAAAAAATACATGGAAGTGCATGCAGAGTTATGAATTAACAGAAGAGCAAATAATGAATTTCTGTTACTATGCAGGTGGAGTTTTTGCTATTAATTCGGCGATAGGGAAGACAGGATTTACTATAAACGATGACCTGTTTATAATTAGTGAAGGAGCAGGAAGAGGAAGCGGTGCTCAAATTTGGTTTCAAGGCAGAAATTATGGAGGAAATCGTAGAGGTCTTTATGTTCTTATCCTTACTCCTTCGCCAAATAAAGTATATCGTTCAGACCGATTTGATATATGGGAGAGTCGTGAAGCAGCGGTGAGAATGGAACATTTTTTAGATGAAATTCCAGCAAATTACATAGGCGTGTTTGCTGTGGCAGATGAAGCATCTGAAAACATGACTGAGCAATTAGAACAAATGTTATTGTCTTTTGGATTCTCAAAGCAGACTTATATTCAGGGAGAACTAAAATTGTTTGGCTTTGGATATGCCTTTGCGGGTATTGGTGTGAAAGGAGCAGAAGAAAGAACAGCACTTCAAAACTGGGCAAAATATGAATCCTCACAAGATGAAATTCCTGTGGCAATATGTGGAATTTTGAAAGGGGAAGAAAAATAATGAAATCGCAAGCATGGTCTTATATAGCAATTTTGGGTGTGTCCTTTTTTACAACATTAGTTTTTGTTCCTGTGTTTCGCTGGCTCGCCCGTAAGTTGGGTGTGGTTGACATGCCCGACCAGAAACGAAAAGTGCATAAAAAACCTATACCTTATTTAGGAGGAATGGCTTTTTATATTGCTTTCTTAGTGGCATGTTGTTTTATTGAATGGATGTATCCACAAATGTTTGATGATAAGTTAACAATTATTGCAATAACAGGAACATTTATTGTGTTAATGGGACTTCTAGACGATTTAATATCCATTCCTGCAAGCAGAAAACTTATTTTTGAATTGCTATTAGGTGTTGCCCTATTTTTCTGGGGATTTAAGACGACAACACTTGCGCATCCGCTAGGTGGTGTATGGAATATTGGTTGGCTTGCATTATTAGTAACTCCTTTGTGGATTGCAGGTGTTATGAATGCAATTAATTTTTCCGACGGGCTGGATGGACTTGCAGCAGGTCAGGTCGCTATATGTTCCGCAACCATCTTTGCAATCTCATACCATAACGGACAAATTTTTAGTTGCTTAGTTATGAGTATATTGATAGGCTGTACCCTTGCATTCTTAATCTACAATTCACATCCTGCTTCCGTATTCATGGGCGATGCTGGTGCTCTATTTTTGGGCTTTGTGTTAGGTTGTGCTACTTTGGTTGAACGAAAGAAAGGCGTTACAGTTGTGGCTTTGACTGTGCCTATGGTTGTGCTTGCAGTCCCATTTCTGGACACCTTATTGAGTTTCCTGCGTAGAATGCAAAGAGCAAAAAAAGGTGGTTTTTTCATGCCTGACCGAGACCACATACACCACAGACTACTAAAATTAGGCTTGTCGCAACGGCAGGTTGTTTTTTCATTATATTATTTTTCAATATGTATGGGTTTCCTTGCTTTCATTACTTCCCTTATTCCTTCTACATACACTTTTTTAGTCCTTATACTTGTTTGTATGCTAATCTTAATGGGCGTGATTATTCTTCATTTTCTCGAAAGCATATTAGAGAACAGGGAAGGAAAACAGGAAACCAAAAATACAGTCTCAAATTAATTTTTTTCAAAAACTACTTATATAAGGTTTACGCTTTTTAGTGTCTTTTCTAACTGTAAAATCTCTTGCTTTGTAGGCTCGCGATGTGGAGGTCGCACAAAGCCTACATCAATTCCTCTTAATTTCAGTGCTTGCTTAAAAATGCCCATATTCTTGCCATATTGCAGTATCTGACATAATCTTGTTAGTTGTGTTTGGTAAATCCATGCTTCAGGCAGTTTCCGCTTCATTACATTATCATAAACACCAAGATAAATTTCAGGTGCAACATTAGAAGTGCCTGAAACTGCTCCTTGAACCCCAGCAAGAAATGCTTGATAACCATATTCATCAACACCGTTAATAACAACAAAAGAGGTTGGTTTTTGTAACAACAATTCAGACAAATTTATCATATTTCCTGTGCTGTCTTTAATACCTACGATGTTCTTGTGCTTTTGGGCTAACTTGATTATTAATGCATTAGACAGGAAATTCCTTGCACAACCGGGGATATTGTAGAGAAGAATGGGAAAGTTAGGAAATTCCGAAGCAATAGTGGAATAATAACGAAAGAGTGCTTCTTCATCATAATAATAATATCCTGGTGCAACAATACCCGCAGCACAGGCACCCTTTTCTTTGGCGTGTGAAGTAAGGTCAAGAGTAGAACGCAAATTAAATGTTCCCGTTTGAGCAATTACCATTACTTTCTTATTTGCAATTTTTATGACACTTTCTAATAATTCCTTTCTTTCTCCATCATACATAACCATACCTTCACCGGTGGTTCCGCCAACAAATAGACCATGAACCCCCTTGTCCACTAAAAATTTGATTAAATCTGCAAGTTTAGAATGGTCAATCTCTTTTCCACCTCTGGTAAATGGTGTTAAATTAGCACAAATAATTCCGCGTATGTTTTCCTGTTTCATTACTTTTTCCTTTATCTTTTATTTTGTTTTAAGTTTAGAGGATACCTGTAAGGAATCCATATTGTTTTATTCTCATTGTTATCCAAATGCAAATAGGAAACAAGTGAACACATAATTATTCCAATGATAAATAAATGAAGACTGATACAAACAATAGGCATTAAATTATATTTATCTTAAACTCCCATTGCTTGTTTAAGTGAATTAAATTCGTTAAATAAAATAGTATTTTTTATATTTCCAAAAAGTAATATGAAATTTCTCGCCTATTATACTCAAAATAGAACTAAAAATTCCCTTTTATTTTATTTGTTTTATATATTTTCATTCACAAATGGCGACTATAAATAGGTATAATATAACTAGAATTGAATTATAGATAATTATGGTTGAGATAAAAATTATATGGATTCATACTCTGTAAATTTAACACGCGTGAACTCACCGGGCACGGTTCGGCTTGAATTAAAAGGTTCTATCTTGATAATTCATAAAGACAATTGGGTATCAAGATATTCTCTATATGTACCGGTGGAGGCTGTTGATGTTGTGGAAAGTAAAAACCGCAATTATCGAAAATTATGGGAAGGAATTATCGGATTGATGATAGCCTTCCTTTTAAGTCTGCCTTTGAGTTTGTGGTTTATTTATAAGTCTATTTTTGTAGTTTATGATTTGCTCTGGATGTTGCCATTAATAGTTTTATTTTTATTTTCACTAATTGTCGGGTCCCGTGGGATTTCCCATTTCCTTAAATTAGACCCTGTAGTTGATATTATTCTTCAATACCGTGGACACTCCATGAAATTTTCCCTCTGGGTAAAACCCGAAGTTAAGACAACTGTAAAAAATTTAGTTGCTCAAATATATGAGTTGAAGAAAATATTAGAAGCAGAAGGATACACTCCATTGAAGGTGTGCCCGTTATGGTTTCATTCAAATCCATATCGTAAGGCACTTGTTATTGGTTTAGCTGTTAGTTTTGTTCTATTCTGCTTAATATCATTGTGCCTTGTGTTCCAATGGATTGGTATGTATAGATACAGGATAGAATGGTTATATCTCGTGCTTCCTTTCCCACCGCTTCTATCTATTTTAAGTGAGTTTTTACAGAGAACCTTTTCATGGAAGTTGCCCAAAGGTTTCAAAAAGGCGAGACGTGCTTTTGAAAAGGAAAATTATTCCTCCGCTATTTTTGAACTTCAGCAATTGATAAAAGAACAGCCTGATTTGGTCTTTGTCCGTTTTTTCTTAATACAGGTGTTGACAGAACAAGGTGAATTTGACATGGCACTGAAACAATGTGAGGAGTTCTATTTTCATGAACCTTCTCTGGCTACTCAGTTAAAAACGACAATCTGGTGGATGAGATGTATCTGGGAACGAATGGAAAAACCTTTTCTCAATTCACAAAATAACTCGGGCTCCACAAAAGAATAAATTGAACGAGTTTAATCGCCTTATTTAAAAGTCTTATTTTCTAAAATGATAATTTTTTGATAAAATTTACTGAAATTATTTTATTAATATATTTAAGGAAACTTATATGCAGAAGGTTGTTATTTTTGGTTGTAGGGGACAGTTAGGAAAAGACCTGGTAAAATTGTTCCAGGCTGAGTATGAAGTAGCAGGCTATGATTTGCCTGAACTTAATATTACCAATCCAACTGAAGTTTATAGATTATTAGACGAACCAACACCAGATTTGGTAATAAATTCTGCTGCTTATACCAATGTGGATTTAGCAGAGAAGGAGATAGACCAGGCTTTTTTAGTAAATGAGGTAGGTGCTCGTCTTGTTGCAGACCTTGCAAATCAGTGGGAAGTCCCTGTGGTTTATTACAGTACGGATTATGTGTTCGATGGAATGCAACGCGGACCATATCGCGAGGATGATACTCCAAATCCTTTGTCTGTATATGGCCGCTCTAAATTAGCAGGTGAAAAAACTACGATGGAGTGTAATCCTAAACATTATATTCTGCGTACGGCATGGTTATATGGACCCGGTGGAAATAATTTTATTGAGAAGATGATACAACGCTCTAAAATTTCTGATAAATTGGAACTTTCTGATGATGAGATAGGTTCACCTACCTATACCTGGGACCTGGCACAGATGACGATGAAGATAACTAAAACTGAGCAATATGGTTTATATCATGCTACTAATTCAGGGGAATGTTCTCGTTATCAATGGATAAAACAATGCTTTGAAATATTGAAAATATCAACTCCGATTTTTCCGTGTTCGCGTGCAAAATTTGTTCTACCAGCACAAAGGCCTGCTTACTCTGCTATGGATAATCGGAAACTTGCTTCTGTAATTGGCTGGAAGATTCCCTTATGGAAAGATGCTGTTAAAAACTACATGGAAAGAAGTAAAGGATGTAATTAATGAGCAAAATTCTTGTAACAGGTGGTGCAGGTTTTATTGGTTCTGCATTTGTGCGAAACATGCTAGATTGGTATTCTGACCTTCATATCGTTAATTTGGATAAACTGACTTACGCAGGTAATCTGGACAACTTAAAATCGGTGGATATGCAACGCTATACTTTTGTGCATGGGGATATTGTAAATGCAGAAGTAGTAGAACAAGCCATGGAGGGTTGTGATGCTGTTGTGAATTTTGCAGCAGAAACACATGTTGACCGTAGTTTGATGGGTGCAAAGGATTTTCTACGCACAAATGTAGAAGGGGTATATCAGATTCTATTAAGTGCAAGAAATAAGAATGTTCATAGAATCCTTCTGGTTTCGACAGATGAGGTCTATGGAAGTAGAGATGTAGGCTCTGCTGTGGAAACAGATGTTGTATGTCCACGCAATCCGTATAGTGCCTCAAAAGCCGCAGGTGAACTCATGGGAAAGGCTTTTTATGAATCATTTAAACTTCCTGTCCTGATTACGCGTGGTTGTAATACTTATGGTCCCTATCAATATCCCGAAAAGGTTTTGCCATTATTTATTACAAATGCTATTGAAAACAAGCCCCTGCCACTTTATAAAGGTGGAGAACATAACATCCGTGATTGGTTATATGTGGATGACCATTGCCGGGCAATTGATACCGTTTTGAGGAAAGGAATACCCGGAGAGATTTACAATATTTCTGCCGGATTTGAAAAAGAGAATATTGAAATTACACGCAAAGTGCTCGAACTTACTGGTAAAGATGAGTCGCTTATTCAATGGGTACCTGACCGTCCCGGACATGACCGTAGATATTCCATGAATTCTGATAAACTTCGTGTATTAGGTTGGGCTCCACAGGTCTCATGGGAAGAAGGCATTCAAAAAAGCGTTACATGGTATAAAGAGAATGAATGGTGGTGGCGTAAAATCAAGGAAGGCGAATTTAAGCAGTATTATGAAAAGCAATATGTGAAACGAGACAAAAAATAAAATGAAGGAAATTTATTATGCCGCAGGAATGTAAAAATCAAAAGCAAAATCAATCCTTTTGCACATGTAGTTATCCGGGGTGTCCAAGACATGCTATATGTTGTGAATGTATTCAGTATCATGTAAAAAAACGGCAGTTGCCAGCCTGTTGCTTTCCACCGGAGATAGAAAAGACTTATGACCGTTCCTTTGAATCTTTTGCCCAGGCATGGAATTTAACAAAATAAATTAACCATTTTGAGTATATATTTATGAACGAACTTGTTAAAGTATTAAAAAAACAGCAACGCAGTGTTGTAGTTGTAGGTAGTGCCAATGTTGATATGGTTGCCAAGGTTCCACGGCTACCACGAGAAGGCGAATCGTTTCGTGGAGATTCCTTGTCTATAGTTTATGGAGGTAAAGGCGCCAATCAAGCAGTTTCCCTATCAAGATTAGGAGCAAAATTGCAGTTCGTCTGTTGTATAGGCAAAGACTATTTCGGTAAATGTATGAAAAATAGTTTTAGAACTGAAGGGATATCCACTACTGCAATTAAAGAATCTGCTAACGCTTTTTCTGGAACTGCTTTGATTTTTGTAGACAAAGATGGGAAAAATAGCATTGTAGTAATACCGGGTGCTAATCATGAATTGAAACCTGAAGATGTGATAAGACAAAGAAAAATTTTTTGCAAAGGTGAGATTTTCCTGACGCAATTAGAACTATTACCCGAGACCATAGAAACGGCTATTATTCAGGCAAAGGAAAGTGGTCTGGTAACAGTAGTAGATGCAGGTCCACCCAGAGAAATTTCTAAGCAAATCTTTCCTTATATTGATGTGCTTTCTCCGAATGAGACAGAGACAGAATTTTTAGTAGGAAAGAAGCCAGAAACAAAGAAAGATTTTAAGGGATGTGCAGAAAAATTATTGGAGATGGGTGTCCAGTCAGTTGTGCTTAAATTAGGTGCCCGTGGATGTTATTACTATGATGGCTCTGATGAACTGTTCATGCCGGGTTTCAAAGTCAATGTAGTAGATACAACTGCTGAGGGAGATGCCTTTACTTCTGCACTG
>DAOOVZ010000135.1:0-8010 GCA_035370665.1 Candidatus Hydrogenedens sp. | reverse complement strand
CATTTTCCCTGTATGCTGTTTATTTTCCTGCTTTGACATTCTTTCAAATCCTTTTTATAATTTAGTTTATTGAAGATTTTGTGGTTGTTTTCTACTTATGAAAATATATGCCAGAATAGATAAGATTAGCACAGTGGGAATAGCATAAAGAAATGTTTTTCCCCATAAGGTTTGATAGAAACCTGTGAGGTCTCTCCATCGGTGCGGAGGCCACCAAATTGCAAAGGCTCTACCTAATATATGGTTTTCAGGAACCCAACCAAAAACGCGGCCATCTACACTATTAATGCTATTATCACCGAGCAAGAAATAATGCCCTGCGGGGATAGTCGTAAAAGTTTCCTCATCAATACAGCCATATCGGTAAGGGTATTTTTTCCACAGTTCTTCAATGAACTTTTTTACTCTTGGGTCCGGATTAATTTCATACTGGTATAGTAAATCCTCATTATTAAAGTAATATATATTATATGGTAAAGATGGAGGAAATGGTATTATTTTCCCATTGATTTCAATTTTTCCATTTTTTATCCGCACATGTTCTCCGGGTAAACCTATGACGCGTTTGATAAGTGTTGAATTTTCAGGGTCTTCTTCTATACTTTTGAACACAACAATATCCCACCGTTTGGGTTTATCCCATGTATAAAGGCGAATCGTTGTAAATGGGATTCGGACACCATATATTGTTTTATTTACAAGGACTCTGTCTCCTGTAAATAGATTCCCTCCATGCAGGGTAGGTTCCATTGAACTACTGGGTATTAGATACTGGTCAACAAGGCAACCCTTTATTATAAAAATGCTGCCGATAACAACAATCCATTCAATAAGATTTCTTCTATTCCATGGACCTGTAATATATTGAATAATTCTAATGGAAAAATGTTTCTTTTTTTCAGGAAAAGAATTGTCAGGTGCAAACGGTGGCGATGTTTCATCTAAAATTTGATTTTGTTCAGACACTCTATACTTTCCCTACTCTGCTTCTTCATTTACCTTTAATAGTGCCATAAATGCTTCCTGTGGAACTTCCACTACTCCAATCTGCTTCATCCGTTTTTTACCTTCTTTTTGTTTTTCAAGCAGTTTCCTTTTTCTTGTTATATCTCCTCCATAGCATTTAGCCAGAACATTTTTACGAACCGGTTTAATCGTTTCTCTTACAATAATTCTTTTTGCAATGGCTGCCTGAATAATTACTTCAAATTGTTGGCGGGGTATTAGTTTTCTCAATTTACTTGCCAGTGCTCTTCCCATTCTGAGTGCGTGGTCTCTATGCACGATTATAGACAGTGCATCTACCACTTCACTGTTAATTAAAATATCTAATTTAACCAGGTCCCCAGGACGGTATCCAATAAGAGTATAGTCAAGTGAACCGTAACCGCGAGTGTAGGTTTTAAGTCTATCATAAAAATCCACAACAATTTCCGCAAGTGGTAATTGGTAGACAGCAAGACATCGTTTTTTGTCTAAATAATCCACGCGAACATGTATACCCCGTTTCTTTTTACATAAATCTATTACAGCACTTAAAAATTCGATGGGACATATAATATCTGCCTGTATATATGGCTCTTCAATGACTTCAATCTCACTTGGTTCAGGCATTTGTGAGGCTTTTTGAATAATTATTTCTTCTCCATCTGTTTTTAGGATTTTATATGCTACATTTGGCATGGTCATTACGAGATTCAGTCCAAATTCGCGCTCCAATCGTTCCTGAACAATTTCCATGTGCAAGAGACCAAGGAAGCCCAATCGAAATCCCAGACCTAAGGCATCTGAACTGTCAGGTTTATATTCAAAAGAGGCATCGTTCAAGGCTAACTTGTCCAGAGCGTCTCGCAATTCATCATAGTCTTGTGAAACGGCAGGATACATACCACAAAAGACGACAGGCTTGACATGTTCATAACCGGGCAAAGGTTGTTCTGCAGGGTGTATTGCATCAGTTACAGTATCGCCAATTTTTGTGTCTTTTATATTCTTAATGTTGCATACTATATACCCCACTTCGCCTGTTAATAAATTGGATTTAGCACGCATACCTGGTGTGAAAATACCAACTTCATCTACTTCATATTTTACTCCATTGGATATGAAAAGAATTTTTTGCCCTTTTTGGAGTGCTCCATCAACAACTCTCAGATAAACTACAACGCCACGATAAGTATCATATTTTGCGTCGAAAATTAATGCTCTTAACGGAGCATCAGGATTGCCTCTTGGGGGAGGAATTTTTTCCACAATGGCTTCTAATATTTCCCTTGTTCCAACCCCTGTCTTTGCACTGGCTAAAATGGCTTCTGACGCATCCAGACCTAAAACATCTTCAATCTGTCTACGTGTATCCTCAATATCTGCACTTGGCAAATCAACCTTATTAATAACAGGAATAATTTCTAAACCCTGAGCCACTGCTTTGTAGGCATGTGCAAGGGTTTGTGCTTGAACCCCCTGAGTGGCATCTACAAGCAATAAAACACCTTCGCACGCTGCGAGAGACCGCGAAACCTCATAAGAAAAGTCAGCATGTCCCGGCGTGTCAATTAAATAAAAGACATATTCTTCACCATTTTCGCGTTGATATTGCATCTGAACACATACTGCTTTTATTGTGATACCTCGCTCCCGTTCAATATCTAACATATCAAGCGTTTGCTCGCGTAATTCCCGTTCATTGACCGTTTTTGTAAATTCGAGAAGACGGTCTGCTAATGTAGATTTACCGTGGTCTACATGGGCAATAATACAAAAATTTCTTATGTGTTCCTGGTTCATGTGCTTCTTGTTTGTTTTTTTACATTCCCCGTATGGGTATTAAATGTATAACCCTTCCATTGGAAAGAAAATATATTAATATATTTTACCTTATATTAGACTATCTCTGCATACTTTAATCATGAAAAAACTTTTTCCAGCCTTCATCACCAATCAGAGGAACAAAGATACATGAGGTATGTTTTTCTATTAAGTATTCTTCTCTATTTTTTGTTATTTTTAGTAATACCTGTAAATTAGAACTGCCCACTGGAATGATAAGCCTTCCTCCTTCATTCAATTGCTTTTTCAAAGATTCTGGGACATCAGGACTCCCTGCGGTAACAATAATTGCATCATAAGGGGCAGCAGTTGGATAACCTAATGAACCATCATCACATATAATTTCGATGTTTGTATATCCTAAATTTTCTAATCGCTCCTTTGCCTGTTCAGCAAGTTCTTTAATTCGTTCTATGCTCACTACATAATTTGCAAGTTCTGCTAAAATAGCTGTCTGATAACCTGAACCTGTGCCTACCTCTAACACTTTATTCGTTGGTTTTAAGTCCATTAATTCAGTCATAACTGCTACCATATAAGGCTGTGAAATAGTTTGACCATAGCCTATACTCAAAGGGTGGTCTTCATAGGCGTGTTCCTGCAGTTCTTCAGGCACAAATAGGTGTCGCTGGACTTTATCCATTGCTCGAAGCACATCAGGACTCTGAATATCCCGTGCACGAAGTTGGGAATCTACCATTGATTTTCTTGCTGAATCGAAATCCATAATTTCACAATGTTAAAAAATGTGTTTTATTTTTATAACGATGATATTATAATAACAGGAAAGTTATTGTGAAAATCATTTAATTAGGAGACAAACAGTGGAAACAGGAGAACCTCAAATTCCTAATGGGAAGGAGAGTTATACTATTGCAGATAGATATGAGGTTTTGAAACCCTTAGGAAGAGGAGGCATGGGGAAAGTATTTTTGGTACAGGATAAACAGACAAAGCAGAAATTAGCCTTGAAACTTATGCGTGCACAGTATCAGCATAATCAAAAGGCAATTGCTCGTTTCCTACGCGAGGTAGAGGCAGTTCGGCAGTTAAATCACCCCTGTATCGTGAAAATATTTGATGCTCAAATAGAAGGGGAACAATTGTTTTATACAATGGAGTATGTAGATGGGCGAAGTGTTCGAGATTGGCTAACTAATAAAGGTCCGCTGTCTTTTGGCAATACAGTTCGGATTCTCGCTCTGGTCGCTGATGCCCTTGAACACGCACATAAAATTACGATTCATAGGGATATTTCACCTGACAATGTTATGGTATGTAGAGATGGCACTGTTCGGCTAATGGATTTTGGATTAGCCAAACTTGCTGATGACCAGACCCCTTTAACTATGGTAGGAGTAAACCTGGGTAAAATTCAATATTCGGCTCCTGAACAAAGGAAAAATGCTGCGGGTGTAGATAAAAGGGCGGATATTTATCCCCTGGGAGTGATGTTCTTTGAAATGTTAATAGGAAGAAGGCCTCAACCCGGTGATAAATTATCTAAATTAAGACCTGATTTACCCAAAGGATGTGACGAATTTTTAGAAAAGGCAACTGCGAGTAATCCTGATGAACGATTTCAATCTGCAAAAGAGTTTAGAAACGCTTTATTAAATTTATACAAACAATGGAAAGAAGAAAATGAATTAAAAGAACAAAAGAGAGTATCCAGTTTTAATCCTTTTGCTGTTCTAAAAAGTTTTATAAAGGTATTGCAGAATATTATTGATAAGATGGGAAGTATTTTTCATAGAGAGTAAATTTTTCTTGAAGAAAATCATATAAAAGGGTTATAATTATAAAATTAGGGGGTTTGGTTTTTTTATAATAAGTATATATCAAGAGAAGGAATTGTGACCCATGGACTGATTTTTTGTTCATGAAGAGAGAAGGAAGAAGTTATGCGGAGATTTTATAAAGTTTATCAGGGTAAGGTAGTAGAAGTTCCGGAAGAGGAAGAACCAATTGTAGAACTATATATTCAGCCCAGCATTGAAGAAAAAAAGATGCTTGTGGATAAACTACAGATTGATGAGCATACATTAAATTCAGCCCTTGACCCTGACGAACTTGCCCGTGTAGAGTATGAACAAGAGCATATTGCTTTCATTGTAAAGAAGCCTAAAAATTATTCTGCGGAGGATGAGTATCATTTTAAGGTAGTGTCTGTGGGGTTGTTCTTATTTAAGGATAGAGTAATAATTGTAACAAATGAAGATACACCCTTGTTCTCTAATAAGCCACAAATGGGCTTGTCATCTGCACCTGACATCGTTCTCCGTGTAATATACAATTGCATATTCCATTTTATCGAACATCTTAAAGTTATTAACATGGTTGCAGAAGAAGTCGAATTTAAGATTAATCGCTCTTTAGAAAATAGAAATTTAATTAATCTTTTTGCATTAGAAAAAAGTCTGGTTTATTATTTGAATGCTATACATGGGAACGGATTAATTCTTGCCAAAGTGCGTGCAGGTGCAGATAAGATTGGTTTTAGCGAAGAGGGGAAGGAATTTTTAGAAGATTTAATGATTGAAAATGACCAGTGTTTCCGTGTTGCCGATATTCACTCCACAGTGTTATCAAACCTTATGGATGCACGGGCTTCTATTGTAAGTAATAATTTAAATGTCTTAATGAAATTGTTAAACATCATTACAATTGCGTTAATGGTTCCTACCTTTATTGTAAGTTTATTCTCAATGAATGTTCCTATTCCTGCACAACATTATACATGGACTTTTTATGCTGTGCTTTTCTTATGTGCAATATCTGCAATTGGTGTGCTTCTTATATTCTTCCGCTATCGAGAGATGTAGGTTTTAGATTGGGATTGGCTTAACGTGCCTCAGGATTTACTGTATTCGGCGGTGTCTCTCCCGAAAGTCGTGCAATAATATTTTTTGCTGCAATTTCAGCCATGCGTGAACGCGTTTCAACAGAGGCACTGCCTAAATGTGGTATGAGAACTGCATTTGGACAATCTAA
The DNA here is from genome assembly GCA_035370665.1 of Candidatus Hydrogenedens sp. Taxonomy (GTDB): domain Bacteria; phylum Hydrogenedentota; class Hydrogenedentia; order Hydrogenedentales; family Hydrogenedentaceae; genus Hydrogenedens. The sequence continues at coordinate 2,187 of DAOOVZ010000135.1, read as the reverse complement.
CAAATCAGGGTGAACTTCCGGCTCTTTTTCAAAAACATCAAGTCCTGCTGCAAATATGATACCTTCTTTTAAGGCTTTTGCCAGGGCTTCTTCATCAATCACAGGACCACGAGAAGTGTTTATAATACATGCAGTCTTTTTCATCTTTTTGAATTCTTCTATCCCAAAAGCATGATAGGTATTGCGTATAAGTGGACAGTGGATAGTTATAAAATCAGATTCTTTCAGAAGTGTATCCTTGTCAACTTTTGTCGCTTCAATATCATCTGGAAGGGCTGGTTCTTGAACATCATAATAAATAACTCGCATGTCAAATCCTTTTGCCCTTCGTGCTACCGCCTGTCCTATTCGTCCCATCCCAAATATACCCAATGTTTTACCATGAACATCCATCCCCAAAAATAAGGTAGGATTCCAACCAGACCATTGTGAAGCACGCAGTAACCTTTCCCCTTCACCTAATCTACGTGCTGTAGCCATGAGTAATGCCCATGCTAAATCGGCTGTTGTTTCAGTTAAAACACCAGGTGTATTTGTCACAACTATCTTCCTTTTTGTAGCGGCTGCTACATCTATATTATCAAATCCCACTGCATAATTTGCAATAATTTTCAATTGTGGACCGGCAGCATCCATTACTTCGCTATCAATTTTATCTGTTAATAAACAGAGCAAACCTTCCACAATTTTCACCTCTTTTAATAATTCTTCTCTGGGAATGGGTATATCACCTTCATAAATTTTTACATTTTCTTTGCCAAAATGCTCAAATAGTGGTATTAATCCTGCTTCAGGTAAATTTCGTGTTACAAAAATTTTTTTAGTGTTTGAACTCATATTTATATATCCTTATGTCATAACTCAATAAAATTAAAAGTATTAGAAAAGATATTTTTTAAGAACCCCTGTTTACCTATCCTAATGCTACATCTAAAAACATCATAAGTGCAAATCCGAACATAACTCCGATTGTTGGTAAATCAGTATCACCTTCTTTTTGTGCCTCTGGTATTAATTCTTCTGCAACCACAAAAATCATTGCCCCGGCGGCAAAGGCTAATGCAAAAGGTAGCATAGGCCTTGCAATAAGGACAGCAAAGGCACCTAATACGCCTGCTATTGGTTCTACTATCCCTGAAAGGTGTCCCATAAAGAAACTTTTTCGTGGGGAAAAGCCTTCTCTACGAAGGGGAAGAGCGACAGCTGTTCCTTCTGGCAAATTTTGCAAGCCAATACCAATGGCAAGTGCAATAGCCCCGGATAAGGAAGCCCCGGGAATACCATAAGCCGTTGCTCCAAATGCTACACCTACTGCCAATCCTTCGGGAATGTTATGTAGGGTAATAGCCATAATAAGTAAGGTGCTTCTACGCCAATGAGTGTGAATGCCCTCAGCGTTTTCTATGGATAGCCCTTGATGTAAGTGAGGCAGGATACGGTCCATTCCCCATAAGGCAAAACCACCCAAAAGGAAACCTATAACAGGGGGAAGCCAAGACGGAAAACCTATCTCTATGCTCATTTCGATAGAAGGCTCTAATAAAGACCAGAAGGAGGCAGCAATCATAACACCAGCAGCCATGCCCAGAGTTCCATCGAGGACTTTTTGAGGAATGGGCTTTGCCCATAAAGCAGGCAAAGCCCCAAGTAGTGTCATGAACCAGGTAAATATCGTTGCTATTAATGCAAGTATAGCAGGATGTAATTCAGTCATAAGAATTATGTTTACACTGTATAGGTTGAAGCAGAAGTCGTGCCACCGTGACCTGTCCAGTTTGTATGGAAAAACTCGCCACGGGGACGGTCAACTCTTTCGTAAGTATGTGCACCGAAATAATCACGCTGGGCTTGAAGTAAATTGGCAGGTAGCCACGCACTACGATAGCCATCAAAATAACACAGGGCAGAACTTATTGCGGGCACAGGGATTCCCATTTGAACAGCGGAAGATACCACTCGTCGCCAACTATCTTGTGTGTCATTTACTACCTGTGCAAAGAATGGGTCTAACAGCAAGTTTTCTAAACCTGGATTTTTATCAAAGGCTTCCTTGATTCTACCAAGGAACATAGAGCGAATAATACAGCCACCTCGCCACATTAGTGCAATGCCACCGTAATTTAAATTCCAATTGTAAGTTTTGGCAGCAGAACGCATGAGTTGGTAGCCCTGTGCATAACTCACAAT
>DAOOVZ010000134.1:0-8039 GCA_035370665.1 Candidatus Hydrogenedens sp. | reverse complement strand
CTATTTGATTTATTTTTCTTATTCCTTTCAGAAATAAACTATATTAAGGGTATATGATATTCCATTGCTTTATGTATAACCTATCATAAATTAATATTTTTCATGTTATTGTAGGGGCACGATTCATCGTTCATAGAAATTAAAACTATAGTCTATATGATAATAGATAGAGACAATTTAAGTGTTTGGTAAATCAAACCCCTACATTGATTTTTATCTTTTTCTATATATATCTGTTAGTAAATTGGCATTCCTCTTTATTTTGTAAAAAGGCTGTGAAATAGTAATATCATTGTTCATTATTTTTGTCGAACAATATTATCGTTGAAATTATAGGGGAAATCTTCATATTTTTAGCGGACAGTAATGTCTACTTCTATAAAATAAATGATATTGCATCGTCTACCAAAATGTCTCAAAAATTCCTCTAATATTTTTAGCGGACAGATGTATTTTCATAATTATTTTTGCTGGAATATTGAAACCATAATTTTGTCATTAGACCCTCCTCTGTTATTTTAAGTAAAACAAAAAATCTTTAAACTATTTGCTATTTCAAATATCATTTATATAGGTGTTTATTTTTTTATGCAATGTATTACTTTTTCATATAGATAGAAGACTTGTTTACTTCTTTTGTAAGTTTAATATTTTTATTCAGTGTGGTGAGGGTTGGACCTTTGAAATAGACGCTTTTTGAATTCTCTCCTGCAATGGTGCACCATTGAGGAACAGTCCGATTATGCAAAGGGGTCTCTATCTGTGCGTTCTGCACATCTTTTAAATACAAAAGAGGGGTTTCATCGGTGCTACAGTTCTCTCGCCAATCTGACAAAATTAAACCATTGGTATCTTCAATATAAACCGCATTGCCAGGAGTAGAATTTTCAAAAAGGTTGGTAGGATTTCCTTGCTCATCCCATTTTATATTTTTATATTTATATGTTGTGAGACGCCAGAAAGGTGATTTTGCTGAGAATGTAATATTTTGTAATTGCACACCTTTAGCATGACGGACAAAGAAGGCATAGCAAGGCAGGGATTCAAACATTAATGCTTCGGGATATCTTGCTTCTTCCTCTGGAATAGTCTCACCGATGGGTCGTAATGGATTGGAACCGCTAAAAACACAGGATACATTCTGAATGAGAACATCTTCTACGGGATGGTTTGGAAGCCCTGCAATAATATTAGGATTACTAACATTTGTTGCGACTATGTTGCTTATAGTAACACCTCGAATACTTCCTGGTCCCGGGGCTTTGTCTCTTCCACGATTTCCAAGACGAATGAAAATAGGCGTGCGAGCCTTATCAATAACAACATCGCTAATAGCGACTCCTTCTATGTTCGAACCATCTACAGATTCAAGGGAAATTCCAGATACCGCATAATAATTCTCATTCATCGAAACAAAACCTCTAACAATACAATTATTAACTGTAATGCGTTTAAAATCAGAGCCTGATTCTGTCCCTAGTTTGAAACCATTACAGCATGTAGTAAGATAACAGTTTGTTACTGTTATATCAGTGCATGGAAGGCGATAGCCAAGAGAAAAACTACTTTTAGGCACAATCGCGTCATCAACGCTTTCAATTCGACAATTGGAGATAAACACGAACTGACACGAATCTGGGTCAATACCGTCGGCGAATGCATTAAAGATTTGAACCTTATCAATGATGACCTGCTCACAACCCAGTAGACTGATGGTATAGTTAGGAACATTACGAATAGTAATACCTTCAATCTTGATATTTTTACAGCGTTTGAAGGCTAAGGCTTTGGGACCACCACGCTTCATAAAATTTGAATCAATCGTACCACTTCCTGTGATAGAAACATTTTCAATATCCTCACCCCACATTAGCGAATGATGGAAAAATGAGGTCTCTCTATCCGAATCATTAGGAAAGTCCAATTTCTCATAGGGGTCATAATCTTCCTTCTTCTGACTGCCCAGAATCACAGCACCGGGTTCAAGATAAATGTGTATATTACTTTTCAAATGTAGACTACCTGACAGATATAAGCCTGAAGGAATAATAAGTGTGCACTTCTTCTCACTTGCCAAATCAATCCCTTTCTGAATGGCTTGTGTATCCATAACATTAGCATTTCCCACCGCACCCAAATCACACACATTTACAACTACCCCATTCACATCTGGATTCATAACTTGCATAAACACCACAAATTGAATCGCCATCCAAACCATAACCACATCTCCTTAAACTATAATCGTTTAGTTTGTTTTAATATAAAAAAGTTAAACCCAAAAAGTAAAATGCAACTTGAATAGATTTCAAAGATTAGAGATACATAGATATTTTTGTTTTGAAAAATTGTTTTTGAAGATTTAGATATAATTTGGGCATAATATATAATATTGGAATAGGTTTGAAAAAACTATTATCTTAATATTTGATATAAGGCGAAACATGATGTATATTATGCTGGTGTATGTGCAAGTAAAGCCAGAGTTCATATCTGCGTTTCGAGAGGCAACATTGCAGAATGCGCAGGAAAGCAGAAAAGAACCTGGTGTGGTCAATTTTGATATACTTCAACAAATAGATGACCCAACTCGTTTTGTTTTATATGAAGCATACAAGAGTGAAAAGGATAACTCTGCACATAAGGAAACGACTCATTATGCCCTTTGGCGAGATACAGTCGCTTCCATGATGGCAGAACCAAGAAATAGTGTAAAATATAATTTAGTAGAAGGATAAATAAAATATAATCTGGAGGATTTGTTAATATGTTGAGGAAATATACATTATTTATTGTTTTCTTTGCAATGGTTGCATCAGCCATTTTACTTAATGGTTGTGCAGGAGCAATTAAGGACACAAGTGGATTTGCAGAAGAAAAGGTAATAACAGTAAAAGCGCCTTTTGAAAAGACCTGGCAAGCCACCAAAGAAACTCTTCGAGAACTAAAACTGGATATATATACTCGTGACAAACGAGGTGCATTTGTTGCTTATGACAAACCCAAAAGGGAATGGATGCAATTAAATCGTGTTAAATATGAAATTAATCTGGGGCAAGTAAATTCTGAAGAAACAAAAATTTATATTTCCGCAGTGAGGCAGGTATATGGCGTAACCCTGTTGACAAATCCTGATTGGCACGACCGTAAAATAAAAGGAACTACAAAGTCAGAAGAGATTATTACTAAAATTGCCGAAAAAGTAGGGAGTGCTGCTCAGGCTTCAGTCCCTGTCTGTAGTTGCCATCAGACTGCGAAAAATAAATAATTTTTTGCACAATAATAAGAGATAAACATTGAAATCTCTTAAAAATTAATTATTATAAAAAAACAACAATAATCTCTATCTGTGTTCCTGTGAGTTTAAAACAATTAACTTATTTAAGACATCTAAAAACTTCTACGGTCCACTATCCCCTCTTCTAATCTCTGGTTGGATAGTCCAAATATCATCTGCAATATCATATACATCACTATTACTACAACTATCAAATCATGAGACTTACGACTTAATGCTAATAAATGCTCCTTCATTTCCGATAAAGCAGCTATCAGAGGTTTAACTAATTCTATCCAATTTACCAGTTTATCTACCTCTATTAATGCCTGCTTGCTATGTGTGCGTATATTTTTTTGAAATTTGTATTTACTCAATGGGTAAATAAATCTGCATTGTCTATCTTATTACTATACCTTATCATTATATTCTTTTCTATTAGATTTAATTATCATAATTAAACAAAAGAACTTTTATATATATATTTGTATAACCACTAGTTTCTTTTGCTATATTTTCTTATATTTTTATAATCAATAAAAATAATTTAATTTTTCAGAGGTCTAGGTATATAATTGTGATAGAATAAATATACTTGTAATTGACTGAAATTAACAATTTAATTGGTGTGGTAATATATAGACATTTTTGGCTGTGCCACTTCACAAGGGTAGTATAGTGATTTATGCCTATTTGTGTTATTAAGTTTTAAGAAGAAACCACTGTTCCATTTTGTTAAAAATCATTAACTAAACCCACAAAAAGGAGGGTAAAATGATGAATACATCAAATAATTCTTTTAACACGATTCAGTCAAGTCTAACTAAAAGTCTTGTTGTCCTTTCACTTTTATTTTGTTTGTTTTTATGCACAGGTGTATTTGCAGAGGTAATCCAGATTGATAATATAGATGAGTTGCAGTTAATAGGTAATGACCCTGGATATCCTCTGAACGGTGAATATGAGTTGAGTGGAAATATTGATGCAAGCGATACGATTAATTGGAACAGCGGCGCAGGATTCAAACCAATAGGGACAGACGCTGACCCGTTCACAGGCAATTTTGACGGAAATGGTTATAAGATTACAGGATTATATATAAATCGTCCTACTGAAGATTATATAGGTTTATTTGGCTATCTAGACTCAGGAGTAGTAGTAAATGTAGGGATTGAAGATTGTCAGATTGTCGGCAAATATGAGGTAGGCGGTTTGGTTGGTAGAAATTATGGAACAATATTTGATAGTTATAGCATAGGTTCAGTTCAAGGAAAATATAATATAGGAGGTTTGGTAGGTGAGAATTATGACACTCTATCTAACAGTTATAGCACAGGTTCAGTTAAAGGTGGAGGGGAGGTAGGTGGCTTGGTCGGATACAATAATGGAACAATATCTGATAGTTACAGCACAGGTTCAATACAAGGGGAATATGATGTGGGAGGCTTGGTCGGTTTAAATGAAAATATCGTAACTAATTGCTATAGCACAGGGTTAGTAATAGGTAGTGGTGAAGTAGGAGGTTTAGTAGGATATGACTGGGGTGGTACTGTAAGTAATAGTTATTGGGACACACAGACTTCAGGTCTAACTACCTCTGCGGGTGGTGAAGGTAAAACAATAGAGGAGATGAGGCAGCAAGCGACTTTTGAGGGCTGGGATTTTACAACCGTTTGGGCAATAGAAGAGGATTCAAGTTATCCTTACTTACAGGGATTAGGAGGAAACCAGATTGTTCATCCTCAAACAGCAGGGACAATAGAAATAAGTAATTTAGAAGAGTTAAGTAAGATAGGATTAGATTCTGCCTATCCCTGGTGGTGGAATTATGAATTGGTTGCAGATATAGACGCAAGCGATACCATAAATTGGAATGAAGGGAAGGGATTTAATCCGTTGTTATTAACAGGACATTTTAATGGTAATGGGCATGTGATTCAGGGATTGTATATTAACCGTCCTGACGAGAATAAGGTAGGCTTATTTAGTTATCTCAGTGAAACGGGAGAGATAAATAATATAGGAATAAAGGATTGTCAAATAGTAGGCAATGATTATGTAGGAGGTTTAGTCGGAAACAATTATGGAACAATATCTGATGGTTATAGTATAGGCTCTATTGAAGGGACTTATTATATAGGAGGTTTAGTCGGTTTCAATAATGGAACAATATCTGATAGTTATAGCACAGGTTCAGTGTCTGGCTCTCAAATTATCGGTGGTTTGGTAGGAACAAACGATGGGACAATATCTAATAGTTATAGCACATGCACAGCAGAAGGGGAATATACTGTAGGAGGTTTAGTCGGAGACAATTATGGAACAATATCTGATAGTTATGGCACAGGTTCAGTATCTAGTTCAGATTATGTAGGCGGTTTGGTAGGATGGAATGAAGGCGTAGTGACAAATAGTTACAGTGTAGGATTGGTGACCGGTGTTTCTGATGTTGGCGGATTAATAGGAGAAAATTGGGGCACCATTACGAGCAGTTATTGGGACACAGAGACATCAGGGCAAAGTAGTTCTGCGGGAGGCGAAGGTAAAACCACAGCGGAGATGAAACAGCAGGCAACCTTTGTAGGCTGGGACTTTATAAATGTTTGGAATATTGTGGAAGATGTTACTTATCCTTTCCTTAGATCAAAAACGCCGGAAATAACCATATTAGGAGAAACTGAACTTACGACTGAATGTGGCGAAGAATATGTTGATGGAGGTGCGACGGCGTGGGATATACCTGACGGAGACCTAACCAGTGATATACAGGTGGTCAACAATGTGAATAGCAATGCAGTTGGTGATTATACGGTAGATTACTCTGTTACAGACAGTTCGAGTAATACCTCAACGGCACAGCGTATTGTGCATGTAGTAGATACAACTGCTCCAGAGATTACACTTAACGGAGATAACCCGATGACAGTGGAGTGTGATTCCGTATTTATTGACCCGAGTGCAGAAGCGACAGATACATGTGATAGTGAAGTAAGTGCAGAGGTACTTTCTAACAATGTAAACACATCACAAACAGGGACATATCAGGTAGTTTATCATGCGGTAGATAACAGTGGAAATTCTGCAGAAAAGACTCGTGAAGTAATAGTAGACTGTGCTGGTGAAGGGACGGTAGAAGGAGTTCCTGAAGGTATCCCCGAAGGAGTTGTTGAAGGTTCAGCAGAAGGAGAAGGCATGTCCGAAGTGATACAGATTGATAGTATAGAAGAGTTGCAATTAATAGGAAATGATGCTGCCTATCCTCTGGATGGTGAATATAAGTTAACGCAAGACATTGACGCAAGTGACACAGTAAATTGGAACAACGGTTCAGGGTTTAAACCGATTGGAACAGACTCTGATCTATTCTTAGGTAAGTTTATTGGTAATGGATACAAGATAATCGGATTATATATAAACCGTTCTAATGAAGATTATATAGGTTTATTTGGATATGTAGCGTCAGGAGGAGTAGTAGAAAATGTAGGGATGGAAGATTGTCAGATTGTCGGTAGATATTATGTAGGTGATTTAATTGGACACAATGCAGGCACAATGAGTAATAGTTATAGCACAGGTTCAACATCTGGTAGTGATTATGTAGGTGGATTGGTTGGTGTGAATTCTAACACTGTGTATAATAGTTATAGCACAGGTTCAATACAAGGGGAATATGATGTAGGTGGATTGGTTGGAGATAATTATGGAACAATATCTAATAGTTATAGCACAGGTTCGGTTTCAGGTATAGGGGCAGTAGGTGGCTTATTAGGATACAATATAAGTATTATAACTAATTGTTATAGTGCATGTTTAGTAACAGGTGATGGTAATATAGGAGGTTTGGTAGGATATGATGGGGGTGGTAGCACTGTAAGTAATAGTTATTGGGACACACAGACTTCGGGACAGACGAGTTCTGCAGGAGGGACAGGCAAAACCACAGCAGAAATGAAACAACAGTTGACTTATGACGGTTGGGATTTTGCGACAATCTGGGCAATTATAGAAGAGCAGAGTTATCCTTACTTCTTGTGGCAGACACCTCCAACCGAAGGTGAAGGTTCAGTTGAAGGAGAGGGAATCCAGGAAGGTAGCCCAGAAGGCACTGTAGAAGGTTCAACGGAAGGCACAGCAGAAGGTTCAACCGAAGGCACGACGGAAGGCACAACCGAAGGTGAAGGGTCAACAGAAGGAGTGATAGAAGGTTCAACTGAAGGCACGACGGAAGGTGAGATGCCACCGCATAGTGCTGACCCGAACGGAGATGGAATGATAGGTTTGGGTGAACTGCTACGAGTGATACAATTCTTCAATATGGGTGGGTATCATTGTGAGGCAGGAACAGAAGACGGTTATGCTGGTGGTTACGACGGAGATAAGACATGCACTCCACATGCGTCTGACTATGACGAGCAAGATTGGATAATTGATTTAGGTGAATTATTAAGACTGATACAATTCTTCAACATGGGTGGCTATTATCCATGTCCCGGTGTCGTCGAAGACGACTACTGTCCCGGAACAGAATGATTGAATTTACTGTTCAGTAAAAAAATAAGAAAAAGATTCTTCACTTACTTAAAATAATAAGATTGGAATAAAATAACAAAATAACTTTTTTAAAAAGTTTGTTGATATAAAAAGTAATGATAAATTTATATTTATGTTTTTTAAATCAATCATCTTATAACCTACCATCCCCCTGACAGATAATAATGAATATGTATTTTATTATTTGATTTTTGCAATTGAAAAGTATAAG
>DAOOVZ010000133.1:0-8203 GCA_035370665.1 Candidatus Hydrogenedens sp. | reverse complement strand
ACTAGAGAAGAAGCCAAAAAGATTGAAAAAGATATTAAAGAATTTGTTGAATCTAAATATAAGTATAACAATCTTCTTGTAATTGCATTTTGGACAGGTGCTTATTGTATATATAGAACAAGATATGATTTTGTTAAAACAATAATACATGAGCGTCTTAAACAGTTATTTCCTATTCCATACAAAAGTATTCCTCAAACACTAAATGAAATTTTAATGACATATAACAATACGGATATTTTTGGTTTCGCAACACTTTTTTCATTTGACGAACCTCAGGCAGAAGAAGGGTATTACGATAGGTATTTGTTGCTGTTATTAACCCAAATTCTACCGAAAAGGAAAAAGTATGATATAGGGGATAATATAAAAAAAGTAGAAATAGGAAAGATTACTTTTGATAATTATAAATTACCTCCACTGAAAATTCAAGACCTGGGTAAAATTAAAGGTAAGATGGAAATATTGACCAAATGTTTAGGGGATGCACAATACATAGAAAATTTCAAAAATCTTTGCAAACAAGTAGAAATCAACGATGTTGATATAGAGATACTTAAAGAGTTTTTAAGTAAAATCTACCAAAATGCTAATGAACAAATAGATACATTAAATAAAGAAGGGAAAATAAGTGAATCCAAAGTAGAAGAATTTGCAAATGATGTAATGAAATGTTTTAATAACAACGCTATGATTAGGAATATATTTAAACATCTAAAATTGTATGACACATCAGAAAGCGAAACGGAAAAAGAACACACTTACATACCCTATATAAATCGGATTGACGATAAAGCAGCATTTTTTGATGATTGGTATGCTAGTTATCCAAATTGGGGAGAACATTATGGAATTGAAATTGCCACACAGGAAAACAATACAATCATATTAGAAATAATAAAACAATGTAAGAATTCAAAAACATCCGATTTTTTATCTATAATTCCAAATAAAGATTTTGACAATTACATTTTACTGGCTACGCCTAGGGCACTGTGGGAATTAGCAGAACAAACAAAAGGTTTTGTCCTTAAACCTTCTATAAAAGAAGAACAAAAAGATAAAGATTGTAAAGAATTAAAAGGATGGTTTAGTTTAGATGACAAAAAACTGGAGGTTTTTGAGATACCTAAACTCTTTTGGAAGAGAGACATGATTTTACTTATAAATAAATCTACAATTGGAAGATTTATACAAATTTCTCCAAAAATCGAAGAAAATGGTGAATTTATTAAAGATATATTTGTTATGAACATCAGGTCATTGTCCGAGCATACGGACATAATTGACGAATTGATAGAATTATCACCTGAATGGTTGAAAAAGGAAGGTGATACTGCAGAGCAACAGCGGGAATTCTTAATGAAAAAGGTTCAAGTAATTATAAAAGGAAAAGTATATTTCAAGGTGCCGGAGAATTTAGAGGGTTATATAATAAATTTATAAATATAGACCTCTGAAAGTTAAATTAGTTGACATAAAAAAGGGGTAATAACTCTTCACTTATTTTTTTTCCAAAAGAATAGGATTTTAATAGACTCTGGGGTTGTCTAAAAGTCAATTTAAGCCAATTTTGATGGTTCATAAACTTGCGAAAGCAACACAAAACAATCATATATCAATTTAAATATCTATTGGTTTTTCATGCAAATTTAACAAAAATTGACTTTTTGGACAGCCCCCTACAAAATACAATCATGTTAAATATATCACTTGCAATGATAACAAATTAAACAGCATACAGTAATATATTCGGGATTAAAACCACAAAAAGAACAGACAAGAATGTCTATGCTACGCAAATCAAAAGAAAACGCCAAAATCTCCCCTTGCGGACATTGTGTCTCTCTTTGCGTTCTTTGCGGTAAAAAGTCTTGCCAGACAGGTATGGTTTGGTTATGACAAAAAACTTGTTTTAATATCAGTTCAATGTCCTTCAAAGTTTTAAAATTAGTATTATAATGCTATATTAACCAAAACACAGAAAGTTATACTAAGAGCCAAGGTTTACATAAAGAATTTTACCGTCAAGTTGTGAAGTAAGACGCAAAGTCCGCAAAGAGGGTATAAGATATTTATTCAGTGATTATGAATTATAATAAGTTACAGAGCATATTTTTCAGATGTCTCGAAATTATATTGTTTATCCTAATGTCTAAAAAATTCTCTAATACTTTTAGCAAACAGAATTAAATGTAACCAAAAATAAGTGATTATTTTGTCTACTTTTGTTTGGTTAAATTTAGGTCTAATATTATTATTAGCCTGTTTTTGAAACGATATTTCGTTCAATGCAGAGGTAGAGTATTATCAAATCTGATTGACGAATGCCGGGGATTCTCGAAGCCTGTCCTAGATTGGCTGGTCTTACTTCTGTTAGCCGCTGTTTGCTCTCTCTTGGAAGACCTTTAATAGAGTTATAGTCCAAATTAGGTGGGATTAATATATTTTCAGAATGTTTAAATTTTTCTACCATTTTTTCTTCGCGTTCAAAATATCCGTGATATTTGATGAGAATTTCTGTGAGTTCCATTGCTTCTGCAGAAATAGGTTTTTCTTGTGGGAAAAATTGGTAAATATTCTGGATTGAAATTTTTGGTCTTCTTAGAAGTATTGCTGCTGTGGTTGGATATGTTAAGGTTGGTTCTCCCAGAGATATTAGCCATTCATTAATTTGTTTATTGGGCGTGATAATGAGTTTTTCTAATCGTTCTATCTCTTCCTTTGTCTCTTGTTGTTTTTGTTGAGCCTTTTTAATAACACTGTCGTTGGCAAAACTGAAATGGCTCAGGCGAATATCTGCGTTGTCATGGCGTAAGTGCAACCGATACTCTGCCCGAGATGTAAACAGGCGGTAAGGTTCTTTAACACCGCGTGTAACAATGTCATCTACCATGACGCCGATATATGCTTCTTGCCTGCCGATAATTAGCGGCTCTTTACCTTCTAAAAATCGGACGGCATTCAGTAGTGCATAAATCCCCTGTCCGGCTGCTTCTTCATAGCCAGATGTGCCATTAATTTGTCCCGCATGGAAAAGACCTCGCACTAATTTTGTTTCGAGATTTAATTTTAATTGTGTAGGAGGCACAAAATCATATTCAACTGCATATCCGGGTCTAATAATTTCAGCATGTTCCAGCCCTTTAATTGAATGCAACATGGCTAATTGAACATCTTCAGGTAAACTTGTGGATAAGCCATTTACATATACCTCAACTGTATTTACGCCTTCGGGTTCTAAAAAGATATGATGGGATGTCCTTTCAGGAAATTTGACAACTTTGTCTTCAATGCTTGGGCAATAACGAACCCCTATACCTGTTATTTTCCCTGAATATAATGGAGAACGGTCTAAATTTTGTCTAATAATATCGTGTGTTTTTTCATTTGTATAAGTAATCCAGCAGGAGATTTTGTTTGGATTAAATCCTTCAATTGGTGTAGAAAATGAAAACGGTCGAGGGTTATCATCCCCTTTCTGTTCTTCCAATCCATCAAAACAGATACTTCTTTTGTGGATTCTTGCACAAGTTCCTGTTTTTAATCGTGCTACTGTAAAACCTAATTTACGATAGCAATCGCTCAATTTAGATGCAGGTGGCTCGCCTGCTCTGCCTCCACTAATTGCTTGCATACCAAAATGGAGCAGACCTGATAAAAAAGTGCCCGTGCAAACAATAACTGTCCTGCCTGTAATCTCTTCCCCCGTTATTAATTGGACTCCATAAACTTCGTCTTTTTGAACAAGTATCTCCTCAACTTCTCCCTGTTTTAAGTATAAGCCTTCCTGCAATTCACAAACCTGTTTCATGTCGGATTGGTAGAGAAAGCGGTCTGCCTGTGCCCGTGGTGAATGGACAGCAGGTCCCTTTGAACGATTTAACATTTTGAACTGAATTCCTGTCCTGTCAATGCATTTTCCCATTTCCCCCCCTAACGCATCAATCTCCCTAACAAGTTGTCCTTTGGCTACTCCACCTATTGCGGGATTACACGACATCTTGCCAATATTATCTACTTGAATTGTAATCATAATTGTTTTGTAGCCCAAACGAGCACCAGCTAACGCGGCTTCAATGCCTGCATGCCCTCCACCGACTATAATAATGTCAAAATCACGCGTGTCCATATATATTTACCATGTCAACATTTTGTTGTTATTAAAACATTTATTATTTTAGGAGATTTAAATTCTATTAAAATTTATATATAATATAATGAAGTAATAAGAAACCGAAATTAAAAGGAAAAGATTATGTGCTACTGTAAGAATTTTACAATAATAGCCCTTAATTTTGCAATTTTATTATTATTTTTGGGCTTTTCAGGCTCAATTGCAAACAGCCAGTGTCTTGACTTACGAGCGTCTCCGAATGAGATTACATTTCACGATTTAGACCAGGAAGTGTCTGTAAAGATAACTTATAAGAACCAACCCCTAAAAAAGGTAGAGATTAAAAACTGGTCATTTCTTGCTGGTGATAATAAATATAATCACATGATTACATTAAAAGTGATGGATGGAGATATTGTTGTAAAACCTGCTCTTCTGGAAGTAGGGACTTATGATTTAATTATTGAAACTACTTATGGGAAATGCCTTATCTCTGTTTATGCCCCCTTGGATAAACTTTCTGATACATTAGAGAATCGAGCAAGAAGAGAAGGAATTTCTGTTCAAAAGTTAAAAAGAAGGCTGGGATTGGTAAGTCCTGTTCATCGAGTAAATATAAATCTTGAGGTTCCAGGTCTCTATTATGAAGGGCAAACATTAGAAATTAATCTTGGGAAAAATCCTAAACATGTATATGTATGGCGAGTTAATGGTCAGGTTATCAAGCAGGGTAAAGGAAAGGCAATTTTTACTTACACCTTCCCTGAGCCTGGCGATTATGTAATAGAAGTAGAAGAAAGAGATGCAGATATTTTATTAGGAAAAGCGAGTGCATCAACAAAAGTAATATCTTATGAACCTCTATATTATACAGTTCGTATGAAACAGCTGTTAAAACTGGCTGCGGCTGAGGGGTATACTTCCTATACATGGAAAATTGATGGTGTGGTTCAAGATGAAAAGACAAATACGATAACACTCAAATTTAACGCAGAAAAAAAATATCTTGTCGAATGTATTGCAAAAGGTCCGCGAGAAGGACATCCCCAATCCTTTTTCAGAACCATTTACGAAATAACCGTTACGAGATAGAACTGAAATAGCACTTTAAAACCTCTGATATTTTTAATATATTTATATCGTTATACACTATGTTAAAAGACTTTTTTATTTACTTCTCAATAATCTTTATGAAATTATATGCATAGAAATATCCGTTAGAATGGTAGGACTTTTGTTTCGGCTATCATCAGGAATTAACCTCTTCTATATAGTAATATGATAACAATTATATATAGGAATACCTTTGCTGGCATTTAATTAATAACTCTGATGGCTCACCAACTGCAGAGATAAAAAGACACCTACTTTTACTTTTTAGGATATGAATAAATCATACCGCCAGAATTTTGTTCTAATTTGTTTTTAGAAATAATCCGTTCGGATTTAGCCTTCGCGTATTTCTCGTTTTTCATGGTCGTAGATTTGCCGTTTGCCAGTGTCATAAGCGACCATAGCCATAATGCAAGCAACAGCATGCTGATAACCTGCATCAATGTTTGCATTTGGTTCATTGCCGGAGCGCATACATTGCAACCAATCTAAAATATGGTCAGGGCGTTGTATCGGTTCTATCTCTTTCTTTTCTTTCAGTGCGTCCGTCTTTGTGCGAGCACCATCAGGAAGCAATATAGGATTATTCCAATCCTGCAAGTCCATAAGCCCTTGATTTCCGAAAATTTTGAATGAATTTCCAGCACTGTTGCCACAATTAGTGGAGTATGAAACCATAAATCCTTCTGGATATATCCATAATGCCTGTGTATGGTCGGGACAGGAGAAATTATATTCATCTATCCATGTATAAGTGCCACCTAAGCAAACGGCTGATTGAGGGAATTTTGCACCTGTAATATAATGGACGAGGTCAATGAAGTGGCTGCCCCAACCTGGGACTGTGCCATCAGAAAACTCACGATAGCCATACCAGGCAGAACAGAAGACAGGGTCAAAAGGTTTGTCTGTCACACCTGAGGTGAATTCCTTCCAATTAATATCCTCCTCTTTCAGGTCTTTGCGAATACGAGGATACCAATAAGGTTGCGAATCATTTCTACATTGTTCAACGCGTGCAACCTTACCGAGAATGCCTGATTTATATGCTTCGCGTGCTCCTGTGAAACTGGGATAACTGCGTAGTTGTGTTCCTACTTGAACAATGACTTTGTTCTCCTTTACAGCATCATAAGCGGCGATGAGTTCTTTCATATTTTTTGCCAGTGGTTTTTCACAGTAAGCATGTTTCTTCGCTTTAGCAGCGGCTTCCAGATGTAGGCAGTGGACATGGTCCGCTGAGGCTATTACCACAGCATCCACAGGTGCCTTTGATAATAGGTCTCGATATGATTCATATTGTTGAGGCTCTTTTCCAAATACATCTTTCACCATTTTTGCCATTTGTTCCCTTTTCTCTTTCCATGGGTCGGCAACAGCGATAATTTCCAGATTTTCCTTGTCTTTGTAAGCACTAAGTTGTTTGAAATGGTCATGAGACCTACCTCCACACCCAATCATTCCGATAGCGATACGGTCATTAGCACCTGCAATACGGGAATAACTGAAAGCGGACAATGTAACCGCAGTTCCAATAGAAGCGGTTCTCAAAAATTCTCTGCGAGTCTTCTTTTCCATAAAAAATCCTCCTTAACATCTATTAGTTTGAAGTTAAACCTTTGAAAAACCATCTCCTTACATTACTACATTAGTTATCTCCTTTTCAAAGAGGTTTTTATAAGGAAGTATTGAGGAATGTTTGTATATCATGATAAAATAAGAGACAAGTAAAATAATCTTTGTTTAAGGAGAGTGTAGTAATGTATTTTATGATGGATTTGTTTAACTCTGCTTCTAATTTCTCAGCGTATTTTGATGGATATTGTGAGCGTCTATGTCAATTGATGAATCAGATTAATAAGGATATAATAACGCAAATTGTCGAAAGGATTGAAAAAAGGATTAAGGCAGGGAACATGATTTTTCTTGCAGGAAATGGAGGAAGTTCAGCGGTATTGTCCCACTGGGTTAATGATTTGGTAGTTGGCAATTACATAGAGAGCCAGAAGGCTATTCGGGCAATAAATCTAACGGACAATCAGTCTCTCATCACTGCACTTGGCAATGATGAGGGTTATGAAAATGTTTTCATTGGTCAATTGCGAGCATTATCGAAAGAGGGCGATTTGCTTATTGCGATGTCTGTAAGCGGGAACAGTCCAAATATTATAAAGGCGTTGGAATGGGCTAAAAAACATGGTATTGAAACGGTAGGGATTGCTGGGTGTGATGGAGGCAGATTGATTTCTATAAGTGATTGTGGATTGTTGATAGAAAGCACAAAGGACGAGTATGGACCCGTTGAAGATGCTTTTTCAATACTAACGCATGTTATTAGCACTTATCTGGCTCAGAAAAGAGGGAAAAAGTTATATCATTGATGTCAGGGAATATTTAATGGAAATCCAGGATTCTTTAAAAATGGCGGTGGTAGCAATCCATCGTGCAGGTTTAATATTGCATGAACTTTTTTATCAGCCATGTGAAGTGTTCTATGAAGATGAACGAGATATTAAATTAAAAGCAGACCGTGAATCGGAGACCGAGATATTAGATGTTCTGGAATCAACACCCTACGCAATTTTATCGGAAGAGTCTGGCTGGATACGAGAGTATGTGATTGGTGAACCGTATTGGGTTGTAGACCCATTGGACGGAAGCCTAAATTTTAGCCGTAAGATACCCCTATGCTCGATATCTATTGCTCTAATGAAGGAGGAAAATTTTTTATTAGGTGTTGTGTATGATTTTATGAGACAGGAATTGTTTTCAGGCACAAGTGAAACAGGTGTTTTTCTAAATGATTCTCCTATTCATGTCGCGGAGACAAAATATATTAAGGAAGGAATTGTGGGAACAGGTCTCCCTGTGTTAAGACCTTACACGGAAGCAGAGTTTCAGCAGTATATCAATGAGTTGCGAAAATTTCGGAGAATTCGTTTTATTGGCTCGTCAGCATTGTCTCTTGCTTAT
>DAOOVZ010000132.1:0-8285 GCA_035370665.1 Candidatus Hydrogenedens sp. | reverse complement strand
CTTCAATTGTAACAACTTCATCTTCTATTCTTCGTGCAATATCTGTTTCTATTTCCTCGGGACTTGCCCCCGGATATATAGTTATTACAGTTACATACGGAACATCTACATTAGGAAATAGTTCCAGCCCCATTCTATTATATGCATCTAACCCTAAAAAGGTAAGTCCTATAAATAGACAGGACATCGCAATGGGTCGTTTAACCGATAATTCGATAAGATTCATTACTAATTCTCCTCCAAAATCTGGACAGGCTGCCCTTCTTTTATAAAGGTCTGTCCCATACTAATTACTTCGTCTCCTTCTTTTAGATCTCCCTCTGTTATTTCAATCCAACCCTCTGTTTCAAAACCTGTATTAACTACAGCCATAACCGCTTTATTATCCACTACCTTAAATAGATATTTTTTGTCTATTTGGGTCATGACACATTGTTTTAGAATACCAATGTTTTCGCGTTCTTCAAGTATTGCAGAGACCTGAACCATTGCCCCAGCAACCGCATACTCATTTTCTTTATCTATAATGGCTTTTACTTCAAATGTCCGTAAGTTGGGTAAAATTGTTGGACTCTTGTAAGTTACAGTAACAGTTCCAATTTCACTGGTTAATGTTGATATTCTCAATTTTGTTTCATTTACTTTAATGTAAGGGTAGTAATCTGAAGGTAAAAATACTGACATTTCCATAACATCAGGGTTATCAATTTTTACGATGGGTTTACCACCGCTTACATATTCATTCTGTTCTACAAATTTATAACTTACACTTCCAGATATTGGTGCATATACCAGAGAATCTGACAAATTCTTTTCCGCTATTTTTAAGGCATGTTCCGCTTTTTTTAATTGCTCTTTTGATAATTGACAAACGGCTAATGCATGGTCTAATCCTGCTTTTGCCGCTTTATATCTCGTTTCTTGAAGTTCATACGCATCTTTGGACACAGCCTTTTTCTCTAAAAGTCTTTGAAATCTTTCATAATCTACTTTGGCTTTATCAAATTGAGCCTGCATATTTGCTAAATTGGCATCTGCTTCAAGAATAGCACTTTTAGCCACAGCAAGGTCCTGTTTAGAAATTTCTACTGCCTGTTCTACATTGGCTTTATCAACCTGAAATAGAGGTGTTTGATTCGCGACCACAACATCTCCTTCATCCACAAACAGGTCTGTAAGAACACCTCCTATTCTCGCGGATACAATAGCATGCTCTTTCGTATCAATTGAGCCTTGTGCGTCTACTGTTCGTAAGAATAGTCGTTTCTGAGCCTTTATTACTCTAACAGGAAAGGTTTGAAGTGCCGATTCACTCCTTGTAGTATCATTCTTTTCTTGTGCATTTACACTTTTGCTATTACAACCCAAACCAACAATAGTTATTAGTGTAATAGAAAGAAAATAGAATAGTTTTTCTTTTTTAGACCTAATCATTTGCGGATTTCTCCTTGTTGTTATTTGTATCTTTTGTAGGTTCATAATAAATTGAATTTCCCATATATGTTTTCCCTGTCGAATTCCATAATGATGCTAAGGCAACTTGTTCTTGTATCCGGGCATTTATAAGATTTATTTCGGCACTCCCCAGTTCTGCTTGAACAGAAACAATATCTGCTTCTGTAATCATGCCCTCATTCCATTTCTCGTTTGCTTCTCTAAACTTTTCTTTATAATAGGTAAAGGACTGTTCTGCCAATTTTAAGTCTTCCTTTGCTTTTTCCCAGTTCGATTTTGCCCTTACCACTCCTGACATAAGCGATAAAGATGTATCTTCCCTCTCTAAAAATGCCTTGCTTCTGTTTGCCCTTGCTATTTTGTATTGATTTATGTTTGCAAAACCAGTGAATAGCGTTAATACCCCCTGTAAACCCGATACTACAGATTGTGAATAAAGTGATTTTGTGCTTGATGTATATTGCCACTGTGAAAAGCCACCAATCACAGGCAGGAAATTTGTTATTGCAAGGCGAATTTCATCTTCACTCACCAGCACCTTCTGGTCTGCTAATAATATCTGTGGATGGCTCTTTAATGCACCTAAAATTAAATCTTCCAAACTTTTGTCTATAGTCGGAACAGGTGTATCTTCCGCTATCTTTATTTTTTCAATGGGTGAAAGTCCCAATACTGTATTTAATTGTGCTTTTGTCGAAACAATTTCGTCTCGACACTGCGACAAATCCCTCTCCTTTGACTGTTTTAACAAAATGGTCTGCTCTTTCTGTGATTGAGTAATTAGCCCTTCATCATAGTAATTGTTCATTTGTTCAACCAATTTATTTGCAGCGTCTAATTGTGATTGCAATGACTTTTCCATATTTTCGAGTGCTGACAACTGGAAAAATAGAGCGGTTGTTTGTAGAGCAATCATTTGGCATGTATAATCCTTTACAAGGTTGCTCACATCTACACCTTTTTGTCGTAAATCGTATATAAACCAGGTCGCTGGTGCAAAGATAGGCATTTGTAATTGTGCATCTGCTATTCGGGTCGTTTTATCCTGCATAGAAGTAGAAATAAATCCCATACTAACCATTGGTAACCGGTCATAAGACATTACTTGAAAATCGGAAGTAACCTGCGGTAGAAAGTTTGAAAAAGCAATATTTTTTTCTAAACGCGCAATCTTTCGCTCTATCTCTGCTATCTTTACCTGTGCATTATTCTGCAAGGCAATTTGAATACACTCATCTAATGTCAGTTCTTGCTCTGATTTAACCTTTTCCGGGACTCGCTCTTCCAATTCCTTTTGCAATGCACTTATAGATTCATCTCTAACAATTTCCGGATTCTTATGGACGCATGAAAAGGAAAGGGAAAAAATCAGAGGTAGCGCAAACAATATATAACCTTTGCTCTTAAAAAAATTAAAAAAATAAACTATCATATTCTCTTCTTTCTTATGATTCATATAGATTTTTTTCCTCTTTTAATTCTAACCCTTTTAATATAAGACTTATAATATGCTCTTGAAGTTGCTGTAAAAAAGCGGGAGGATACTTTTCTGTCAAATTTAATGCTATTTTAATACCTGGTTCAGCAAATACATAGAATGAAATTTCACCGAGAATAGAAAAAGCCCAGAACATACACTTTTCTCTCGAATTTCGCGGAGCACAACGAGAGAGAACCTCAACCAGAGCGTTAAGTTCAGGAATAAAATTTTGAAATACTACATTTTCAAATCGTAAAGGTGGCTCTACAAGACTCCGGAGGAATAATTTAGAATACCACATAGGATATTTGTCGGAAAGGTAATTCTGAACTCTTTCCTCCACTAAACCCTTGATTATTTCTCGACATACATCTTTTGAATTATAATCAATTGTATGGTCTTCCAAAATTTTTTTCGTAAGTGGACAACGAACCTGCCATGCTACATAACGAAGTGTTTCCATACACAAATTTTCTTTTGAACCAAAATAATAATTCACAGCGGCAACATTTACACCACACTTCTCTGCTATATCTCTGATAGATACTCCGTTGACACCAAAATCAGCAAAAAGTTGACCTGCTGTCTCTATCAGTTCTAAACGTTTTCCTGACCATTCTTGTTTCGTTTCTTCTATTTCCACGCTAATTGACCTAAAAATTGCTGATTGTTGATTATTGATTAAAGTTATCTAACTATAGCATAAAACATTTGTTTAATTCAAATAACTGTTTCATTAATTATTTATAATTAAGATTTACGAAAAATGATTTAACTCCCTGTCATTCTTTTTTTTCATGACTATTTCAATTCTACCTTGTTATTATATACAACATTTAAATTAAATATTACTTTAATTATTTATTGAAATTATTGGTTATTGTGTCATAAACATTTATTTAATTCAAACGATTGTTTCATTTATTATTTTTACAATCATTCCTTTTTTGGGTAGGAATGCTAATATTAAAAGTAGTGGGTATATCCTAAAGCAAAGGAAAAGCCACTAGTTTCTATTTCTGTCCCTTTCCCTAAATGTGATAACAAATCACCATTTCCAGTGTCTTTCATATTATTTTTTAAGCAAATAACACCGGCAGCAGTAATCTCATCATTAGCAGTAATCTTTCTTGACACACCTAATGTGAAATGGTCTTCTGCCAAAACTGGTACTAATCCTGACAAAAATACATGGTCTTCTGTTACAGGTGAATTTCCATGACTATAACCACACATAATCCTTGTCTTTTCATTAATACGATATTCAAGACCTACTTTTGTGGAAAATTGATTGACCCAATTGAAACCGCCATCTAAAAGATTTCTTCCATAGAAAGGTATTCCTTTCCAATTTATCCACTTGAAATCGAGAGTCAATGTTATTTTATTTGTAAAATCATAAGCAATACCTGCATTAATCATTTGAGGTTGGTCAAGTGGATATTTTAGTAAATCTTCATATTTATCAAACTTTTCTGTCCAGTGTTGAGATGAATATGCCGCACCAAAAGCAAACTTATCCCATTTTTTATAGACACCTATATTAAACCCTGCCCCTAAGGCGTTATCCCATTCAAAATCTCCTTGTGTAGGCAATAGATTTAATGTAATGTGGTCTGTTCTAAATCGCGAGATAGAACCTTGAATGCCAAAACCAACAGCCCAATCATTATCAAATTTATAAGCATAAGCAATGTCTAATCGAACATGCTGATAAGACAGCCTTCTATCGGCATTAAAGGGTCTGGATAATAAATTCCTTGAAGCAGGATAATCTATTCCACTCCCACTATTGGGATATATACCAAAGCCTAATGTACCTGTTTCTAATGGAACAATCATACCACCTGAAGGAATATTAAACCAACCTTCCGATTCTAACGATTCAAAGCGATTACCTATAATTCCTCGGGGTTCCATTTCTATTTTTGTTTTTACCACATACCAATTCAAATCTAATCTTTTTTCTAAATCTACTATACTTGCAGGGTTCATATAAGCCCAGTATGCACTTCTAGGACTTGCAATACCACTGGACGCTCTACCCAATTGATTAGCATCATTACCAAGAACAAATATACCTTCGGTTGCAAATAGATTAGATGGAGAAAAAAATAAAATAGAAGTTATATATAACAAAATTAAAAGCAAAGTGTTTATTTTTTTTATCTTAAACTCTTTCATTATTTTATTCCATATTTTATTGAAATAATATAATACATTGTATTTATATATTATATAGAATTAATATTTTGTATGCAATACGCTGTATTTATCTAATATTTAAGGTATATATACAATATTATAATACAATAAATTCAATAATCAAAATAAATTGTATAACGCTATATTGTATGATTTTATCCTATAGAATTATTAGTAAATACAAAGGTGTTAAAAAATTATTAATTTTTGTTTAAAATAGTATTCATTAGTAATTTTGTTTTCCAAGAAGGTTTATTGTTAAAGAATGTCTAGAGTTCTTCGCTTCGTTCGAAATAGCAAATGTAGATTAAAATGGTAGAAATAACTTTTATAAAAAACAAGAAAGGGGATATTATTTATGGTGGTTTATTAGGAGAAAAGAATAATAGAGTTTGAAGTGAGTGTGTGTTGTTATTATTTCTTATTTCTTCTTATCCCTCTCAACAATATTGAGCCTAACAAAAATTAGATAATTAAAGTTTATTCTGCAACGGAATAATCAGCAAGTGTAGAAATTAATATGATTTTTGCTTTTGTGTCATACTTTTCCCAGATTTTTTTCCGATTTTTTTATGTGGATATAAGGGAGGAGTTGTATATGTTCATTATCTTTATCGTGTTCATCATGGACATAATTATTTTTATTTATTTGTTTTTTCTCTATTTTTGCTTCTCCAACATTTGCTTCTTTTTTTCTTCATTCATAAACCTTTGTAATTTATCTTTTAATTGTTTATTTGATTTCTCTAAAGAATTAATCTCTTTCTTTAATTGTTCATATTTTCATCATGATAATTCAATGCATTGTTTAAAAGTGCTGAGTTTTCTCCTGTGTGAGATGTCGTATTATCAATTTTGCCGAATGAACCCTTTTGCGGTTTAATAAATAAGGACCAATATACAGGCTTTCTTTTAATTTGTTCTTCAAAACCTGGATTTTTAACTAAATTTTCAGAGTTTGAAGTGAATTGGAAAGAGAACAAGAAGGCAAAGACAAATGGAAAATGTATTATCTTTTTGGAACATTTTATAAATTTAAAACTTAAATGAAGAAACTCAATGGACATTTAGCCCTTGCATTCTCAGTTTTAAGTCTTTAGGTGATGTTGCATAGGTTAATGCTGTTTCTGTAGAAATCTTTTTTTGACTCCATAGGTCAAATAATGCCTGGTCGAATGTTTGCATCCCATATTGGTCTTTGCCTTCTTGTATCAGTGATACAATATCACGGAATGGTTTTCCCTGTTCTATAAAATCGCGGACTGCTCTTGTGCCTATTAAAATTTCTGCTGCAACACATCTTCCAATTCCTGATACCATAGGAACGATTCTTTGTGAGATAACTCCCCTCAAAACACTTGCTAATTGCTTTCTTACAAACAACTGTTGATGAGGCTCAAAAAACTCAATAATTCGGTTCAAGGTTTCCACAGCGTCTACGGTATGCAGTGTTGACAAAACCAGATGCCCTGTTTCAGCAGAAGATAGAGCAATTTTTACGGTTTCTGTATCACGCATCTCACCGATAAGAATTACATCAGGGTCTTCTCGTAGGACTGCTCTTAAGGCGTTTGCAAAGGAAAGTGTGTCATGTCCTATTTCCCTTTGTGTTATGATACTTTGTTTGTCCTTGTGGACGAATTCTAATGGGTCTTCAATCGTAACGATATGTTCTGGACGAGAATTATTAATCTCTTCAATCATTGCGGCAAGAGTAGTAGATTTACCACTACCCGTGGGACCTGTGATAAGGATTAAACCGTTCTTTAATTTACATAACTTTTTTAATATCGCTGGAAGGTTAAGTTCATCAATCGTTGCTATTTTGAGTAAGATTAAACGCATAACTATTCGAATATGTCCATCGTCTTTGCAAACATTAACGCGGAATCTTGCTCTATTCTCAAAATAAAAAGAAACATCTAACTCAAATACTTTTTCAAATTTACTTATATCAGTAGGAGGAACAATTTCATTAAGATATGTTTTTAGGTCTTCATCTGTAAGTAAATTATCTTCACTTATTCTTCTTAATACACCATCAATTCTAAGGATAGGGGGGTTGTTATATTTTAAGTGAATATCTGATGCATTTTTTTGTATCGCCATTTCCATTAATTCTTTTAAGGGTATCGGCATTTTTTCGCTCCTTCTTTTATTTATGATTATATTATTTAAATATTATAAAATATTTACTTACTAATATAATAAATTATTTGCTAATAAAAAAATTGTTTATGCCTATTCGTGTAATTATTCATTCTTTTTCAACTCCAGAAGAAAATCTTTCTGCTGAGGAATTTTTCTTTCTTGCAAAAGATAATTCGTATGAAAATGATATTCTCAGAATTTGGGAAAGTGAAGATTATTTTATAGTATTAGGGAGTTCACAAGTAGTTTCTGAAGAGGTTTTTTTTGATGAATGTATATCTCGTAATATAAAGGTTCTTCGTAGATGTAGTGCTGGGGGTGCTGTTTTACAGGGTCCGGGCTGTGTAAATTTTTCTCTCTCCTTAAATCTTGAAAGATATCCTCAATTAAGAAATATTCGAGAATCCTACAATATTTTATTGTCTTCTTTATATAACACATTGAATAACAAATGGCAGATAAATACTGACATTGATGGCATAAGTGATTTATGTTATAAAGGTAAAAAGGTTTCTGGAAATGCACAGAGGAGAAATAGCAAGGTTTTACTTCATCATGGAACACTTTTATATGAAGTTAACTATGATTTAATGGAAGAAATTTTAAGAATACCACAGACTCAACCTGATTATCGTGCAGGTAGGTCACATAGAGATTTTGTTGGTTTTTTACCTCTTAGTCAGGAAGAAATTTTAGATGTAATTTTATCTACCTTTGCGGCAGATGGATTTTTTTCAAGTTTGGCAGAAGAGGAAATAGTAGGAATTCAAAATCTTGCGTTCAGCAAATATAGCAATCGCGCATGGAATTTTAAGAGGTAGATAGAATAATAAGACTTTTTAATTCAATGGCAAAGAGGGGTCAGCAGTAAAGGTGAAGTCTGATTTATAACAATTTATAAATCGAGAATATGCTGCTGAAGCAATCATTGCACCGTTATCTAGACAATATTTTAATTCAGGCAAAAATACCTCTGCGTCTAATTCTTCCTTTG
>DAOOVZ010000131.1:0-8379 GCA_035370665.1 Candidatus Hydrogenedens sp. | reverse complement strand
AATACCCAGGCAAGAATAACACCTAACGGACCATAATGAAATTTTTCACTTCCATAGAACACAAGGAATAAGTCTGAACTGTTCCCCAGAGCAAATACGGTTACACTAGTGAGATAAAGGTAAAATGTTTTAGGGATGGAACGAATAGAAGTCGCATAATTTGGTTTATCTTTCTCAGTCTTCTTTTCCGTGTCTCCAACTTCTTTTACAAAAAATGCCAGAGCCAGAACGCCTATGATTCCTGGTATTACAGAGATAAGGAACAGCACACGCAAGGAAAATAGATTTGCCCGTTCAGGTGCCGTTTCCATGAATGGTAGGAACTGTTCATTCAACAATAGATACAGGATAACTATTGCTAATAGCGGACCGGTAACAGCCCCTACATGGTCCATCAAGCGATGGAAACTGAATGCTATCCCACGATGTTCCTGTGGTGCTGATTCGCTTAACAATGCGTCTCGTGGAGAGGTGCGTATTCCTTTACCAACACGGTCAAGGAAACGGAAGAAGACCACCTGTAATCCTGTCTGTGAAAAAGCCATAAACAAGCGACATATAGTAGATATAAAATATCCTGCAACGGTGAGTCCTTTTCTGCGAGATAATTTATCACTGATATAACCTGAAACAAGTTTCAAAAGGCTTGCAGTGCTTTCAGCAACACCTTCCATGAGCCCTATATATACTGCGGCACTGCCCGCAGGAACAAGTCCTGCAATGAACAAAGGCAAAAGTGGATAAACCATTTCTGAGGAAATATCTGTAAATAAACTCGTCAAGCCTAAATATAAGATATTTCCCTTTAATATTGTCCACCATGGTTGCCTATTTCCTGAACTATTTGGGGAAGTATTGTTTCCAGTCACTCCATTGGATAACATATTGAGCCAATCCTTCTTTTACAGCACTATAAGTTTGTCCTGGGACTTCCGTTAAATCCCAGACCCAATACAAATCACTGATATATCCCATCTTGTATGCCTGCTGTAGGAACTCAATCAACATTATCTTTGCTTGTTCCACAGACACATTTTGGAACACACCATATTCTCCTACAATCACAGGCTTTTGCACAAGACCGTATTCATGGCACTCCAAATTTACCCGAGATGTATTGTCCCACGGATAAATATGAATGTCAATAAAATCAAGCATACTGTCTTTACCACCAAGCACTGATGGTCTCGGTGGGAAACGAGCATCTTTATTATCAAATAACAATCCTGCTGTCGGTTTTCTTCCTGCTGCGTCACTTGTCCACATACCGACCGTGACCAATGCTTCCGAATCTACTGATTTTATCTCCTTTGTAAGTGCATTCGCCCAGTAAAGAATAGTTCGGTCATAGACCTCCTGGCGTTTTTCCTGCGTAGAAACTAAACCTTTACTACCGTCGGGCAAAGTTATCTCTCCTGTAAAGGTTGAAAATGGTCCTTCACAATTCATTAAAAAGACCTCATTTTGAAGTGACCATGCCAGAACCGTCGAAAGCAGAAAAGGTTCAGTATCCTTAATGTATTGGATAAAATACTTCATTGCTATTACTTTTGCTTGTATGAATGATTGCCAGAAAATTTGGCGATTTTCTCCTGTTACATGTAGGTCGTCTGTTGCTGATTGCTCATGAAGCGACACCATTGCCTTTTCAAAATAGCCCATATCCGGATAATCATTTAAGATAGGAATTACATAAATATTATGTGCAGTTGCTCTACGGAGGAAATCTATAAAATTATTCATATAATCCACATTCAGAATTTCATTTTCCTTTGTAGATAAGAACCCATGCTCATTTTGCACGCCCCATGCCCAAACACGAATTGCATTCCCACCGCATTCCTCCATTTTTTTTAATACACTCTCCATTTCGTCTGGATTATACACATTTGTATTAAATAGTGCGTGCCGACCTGAATTTCGATACTCCAGAACTACATGATTAAATCCGCGTGGAACAAATAGAGAATTGTCCGTCGCTTTCACAAATACTTTCTTACCATCCTGTTCACCAAGGCGAATACGGGGAAGGGATTTGTCGGTTTTTGAAGTAGTTGCAACAGGTTTGATAGGAATAGGTTCAAGTGAGGTCTCTGCTTTTACCTTCTCAACTTTTGATACTGTTAACTGAAAATCTTTGAAATTAGTTGTGCAGGATTGAGCATACAGGGCAGGAAGTAAATGGTTCTGATTTGCAGGTATTTCTGTTAATAATTGGTCATTAATTCTAATATCAAATTTGTCTTCTTTCCGTTGTATAGATATTTTAACTTCACTTTCATCTGAAATTTTTGTTTGCGTAGATGGTGAATATTCATTGGGGAAAACTTCAATAGCATTGTCTTTGGTAATTCCAACCTCAATAAATGGGTGAGGCACATTCAAGGAAATAGAGACCAGTGCAAGACCTGTGCGAAAAGTGTCTTTATTCTTTTTTTGAATCTGCAATTTTGCTTCCCATGATAGAGTATCTACAAACTCACCTATCGCTGGAAAGGCATAAGATATATGATTTTCCCAAGAGACCAATTGCAAAGTATCCTGATTAATCAACGGTGCATATCCAGCCGAGACTGTCCATAAAGGTATCAAATCCTTTGGGTAATAAGTAAGTCTCCCATCATCACTATACGCAGAGGAGATTAAAAACAGGATATAACCTATTAAAAATAATTGTTTGGTCTTCAGTATTTTTGCCATAATAGATTTTATTTAGAAAACCTCTCCTCGATATATTTCTCAATTAGTTTGATGAATTGTTGTGCTATTTCTTCTGCGTTTCCAGATAGAGATGTAGATTTCTCCCCATCTATAAATACGGGGCATTGAGGATGTTCTCCATTCCCCGGTAGACTAATACCAATATTGGCAAACCGTGATTCACCTGGACCATTGACAATGCAGCCCATAACCGCAATGCTAATTGTTTCCACACCGGGAAACTGTTTTCGCCATTGTGGCAAATATTTGTGAATATGTTCCTTAACCAACTCCGCTATCTCCTGAAAGGTTGTGTTGGATGTTCGACCACATCCCGGACAGGAGACAACCTGAGGTGCAAATTGACGAATTGATAACGATTGTAAAATCTCCTGAGCCGCATATACTTCTTCCTCACGATTGCTGCCTGGTTTCGGAGTCAGACTGACGCGTATCGTATCACCAATACCTTCGGAAAGGAGCACCCCCATTGCCGTTGCTGACCAGACAATCCCACGCATACCTGAACCTGCTTCTGTCAATCCTAAATGAAGAGGCTGCTGTGTCTGTTTAGAAAGTGAACGATATACACGAATCAATTGTAAGGGTGAACTGCTCTTGCAAGAGATTACTATCTGTTCTGGTTTCAGTCCTATTTCCAGAGCCATTTCTACCGATTGCAATGCTGATAACACCATGCACTCATCATAAATTTCCATACTACTTCTGGGCTGCTTTGCCTTTGCATTTTCCTCCATTTTTTTCACAACTAGTTCTGAATCCAAAGAACCTATATTGACACCGATACGAATCGGCTTATTCAAATCACACGCAACCTTACATATTTGATTGAAATGGAGACCTTTATTGTCCTTCTGTCCTACATTACCCGGATTAATACGATATTTATCCAATGTTTCTGCACACTGTGGATATTTCGACAAAAGGGTATGACCGTTATAATGAAAGTCTCCAACCAGTGGAACATCTAACCCCATATCTTCAAGTCTATTCCGTATCTCTGGGACACTTTGTGCTGACTTTGGCGTATTCACGGTGATACGCACCATCTCTGCACCTGCCTCAAACAACACTGCTACTTGCTTTGCTGTTGCTTCGGCGTTCTCCGTATTCGTATTAGTCATTGCTTGCACAACAATTGGCGACAGACCACCAATAACACAATTCCGCACACGAACCGCATAAGTTTTTTTTCTTGGAAAAAGAACAGACATAAAAATTTCTTATTTACTTTCGTTTCTATTCTTGTCTATATATTATTGATTGAATTTTATCACACTACTACACTTAAATAAATTTTAAATTAGTGTTTTTAGGTAGTATTTAAGTAGAAACCTTTTAAAAATAATTCAACGAAGGGCTTATTATAAAAATTTTGCATGGTCGGCGTGTATCCGCTGGAAAAGGGAGACACCAACTTTGCGAAGTAGTTTGTCCAATCGCACAATTGGCAAACCTAACACATTGTAATAGCAGCCATCATAACGAGAAACCAGCAGACTACCCGGACCATCTACGGTATATGCCCCTGCACGGTCAAGTGGTTGGACAACTCGAATAAATGTTTCTATCTCTTCCTCTGTCAATGGTCGAAAAGTAACATCAGTAATTTCGTTACCAGTTACCTTTTGTCCATCGGCAGTATTTGCAACGGCAATACCTGTTATAACCTGATGTGTGTTGCCTGATAAGCGATGGAGCATGTCCCTTGCCTCATTTATATCCTGTGGTTTACCCAGCACTTCGCCATCGCAGAAGACTATTGTATCTGCTGAAATAATCACGGCAGGATATGCTAAACGAGAAGATACCTCATCGCATTTTGCACAGGCATTTTCCTCGACTATAGTTGTTGGCGATGTCCCTTCGTCTATCTCTTTCGCATAACTTACTATTACTTCAAAATCCACGCCCAATGATAAAAGTAAGGCTTTTCGACGCGGTGAAGCGGAAGCCAAAATGAGTGGTAGATTACAGTCTTCCATGAAATATTACTCCGATTATTTTACTTCTGTATCGGTTCAAGATCTTTTTCTTCTATCTCTACTTCTGGTCGGTCTGAAAGTCTGGTATCTCCATTTTTCTCTGTGGATTTGCCTGTATCTTTTGGCGGGGCTGTGCTGATATATTTTGGGTCTAATTTGGCAGGTTCAGGTATCCTTTTCCCATCACCAGAGACAATTTCTTTCTGCACATCATTCTCTATAACATTTGTGCCTGAGGGCAGATAAATTTGCGTATCTTCAAGACTAATTTTCCCGTTGATTTCCATCTTTTCAAAGTCTACAATGGTCTGTGCATCATCTTTATTCACAATACGCAGACGATAAGGCAAAAAATTATCATCACGCAGGTATAGCACGATTTCTTCAAACTGAGCGTCTTCCTCGTTCTCTTTGAATGGCTTAATTGAAACCCCGTTTTTGCCGCGTTCGTCTGATAACTGAATGGGAACGACATGATACTTCTTACGCAATTCATTTAAGTCCTGTGCAAATGCAAGGAAAAATAATTCTGTATCTATTTGGTCATCCAAATCATAAATGGTTATCTGCTTAATATCTGGCTCATATTCGTAAATTTTCTTGTTTTCAATAACTGTATATTTTTGTGGGTCTTCGGTGTAAAAAACCAGTCTTCGAGGCTTTACAAAAATTAGTTTTCCAGAGGTTATATAAGTTTCATCGGGGTAAATGCTTTTTTGTATAAACTTTGCAACAAGGATATCTATCTTCTCGCGTGCTTCGGTATATTTTTTAAAAAAGTCATTTAATTCTTTGTCCTCATCTAAATTTTGGCAATAGATTGAGTTGGGTATAAATGCAAAAAGTATGGTTATAAGAGTAAGTATAAACGATTTATTCATTATTGTCCTCTTGATTCTTTTTTTTGTCTATTAACGAATCTAAATCAAACTCTGTGGATAAAGCCTGGTCCAATGTTTTTCTAATTTCGCTTAATGCTTCTGCACGGTTTTCAGGGGAAAGAGTTTTCACCTGTGTTGCTTCAAATTCAGATAGCATAGATTGGAAAGCGAGTAGTGATGTTTTTATCTCCTGATGGAATCTATCTCGCAGGTGGATTAATTGCTGTATCTCCTGTTCCAGTCGTAGAGGCATCTGCTGGGCACGGGTCTGAGCCTCAGCAATAATAGCTTCTGCCTGTCTCTGGGCACTTTCCAGAATATCCTCATTCAATTTTTGGGCAGAATTTAATGCACTGTGCAAAACAGATTCCTCACGACGGTATGTTTCAATCAATTTGGTTTGCTCATCAACTTTATCCTTCAATTCTTTTATATGTTCTATTAATAGTTCTACTGTATCTGCGACTCGATGGAGAAACTCGTCTACGGCTTCTGGCGAGTAGCCCCCAACAATACTTTTAGGAAAACGCTGTGCATAGATTTCGCTCGGTGTTAATACCGTTTCGGCTCCTAACACCTCAGATATGACTTTATCTTTTCTCATAAATGGTCCTCAATCAAGGTTATTATAAGGATTTTATCACTATATAAAGACTATTTTCTCATATTTCCTTATTTCCCAAGTTCTCTGGCTCGTTGAAATGCTGAATATATAGCCTCATTCACGATGGATTTAAGGTCTTTCGTTTCCATTGTTTGAATGGCTGCTTCGGTTGTTCCGCCTTTAGAAGTTACGCGTGCACGAAGTTCTTGTGGTAATTTTTTCTCTTTCACAAGTAATGCACCAGAGCCATAGAGAGTTTGTTGAACTAAGGACAGGGCAATTTCATCTGATAAACCTAAGGACTTTCCCGATTCAATCATTCCTTCGCACAAATAATAGAAATATGCAGGACCACTTCCGCTAATGGCTGTAATTATATCAATCTGTTCCTCTGGCACAAAGACCATTTCACCGATAGACTGGAATATTCTTTGCACCCAACTCTTATCTTGTTCTGTGCAATCCGCACTTAAACTGATTCCTGTGATTCCTTCTCCAACCAGTGCAGGTGCATTGGGCATGGTGCGAACAATACGAAGATTCGGCTTGTTCAATAGGTTTTTATAATAGTTGATAGAAATTCCCGCTGCGATAGAAATTATCAATATTTGTTGGTCTATTTTATTAGCCATAGGTTGCAATGCTGTTTGTATAATTTGCGGTTTCACAGCGATAAGTAAGGATTGAGCATCTTCTAATAATTTTTCAGCATAGTCAACAATCTGGACATTCAGATTTCCAGCGTCCTTCTTTCTATCTTCTGCTGGGTCGAACACAAAAATCTGAGACGGTTTAAATATTTCTTTTCGCAACAGACCTTTAACAATAGCCTGTCCCATGTTTCCAAAACCTAATACAGCAAGGTTCTCATGAATATTCTCGCTTTGCATGGTTCTGCTCCTTATTAAGATGAATTTATTTTCTATTTTTATTGTTATTTAAGGATAATGTCATGGGGATTTCGTCGCATGATTTGCCATTTTTTGAACACCGGGCACAATCCTTTCTAATCTTATATGGTAATTTATCCAGTGAAGTTTTTTTAAATCCAGATTTCTCAAAGAACTCTGGACAACGGGTCAGCACATAAACCATCGGTATATTCAACTCACACGCCTCATCCAGAACAGCATTTAATAATATCGTGCCTATGCCTTTTCTTTGCAAGTCGTCTCGAACAATTAAGGTTCGCACTTCTGCAAGGTCTTCGGTATCAATATGAAGAGCAACACATCCCGCAAGCCCTTTTTCATCAGCGGAGACATAAAAGTCTCGAACATTCTCATAAAGTTCTTCCAGTGTTCTTGGAAGAACCAACTCTTTTATGGCTGCGTTGTCAATGAGTGCTTTTAATTGCACAACTTCTGACAATTTTGGTTTACGAACTTTATACATAGAAATTTATATCCTACCCCTTATTTTTTTGTATAGTATAACCTGTATAAAGAACGCTATGAAAATAAAAAGACTCTTATTAAATCTCTGATAAATAAGTCCGCTAATAAAAGCGTATCGCAGTACCCCCTAAAAGACGATGTCTCCGCAAACAAACGATACCTCTATAGCACCGTCTATGGGGGCGTATCGCCATACGCCCCTACAACACACATTTATTATTTGTTAAATATATGCAATTGGATTATGGAATAAAATCTATGGTCAGGATTTCTATTTGACAATATCGTTTAGATAAATATATATTGAAATAATAAAACAAATTAAAAGGAGCGGCTATATGTTACAGAAAAGTGGTAAAAACAAAATATTATCGGGAGTGGCTATCTTCATTATTATTTTGTTATCTATAATCGTTATGGCATTTATCTATCACGAATTTATCCAGAGAAAAAAAGTAGATAATTTTTCTAAATCTATTCCAGTAGAAACAAAAGATGTTGCTGCTAATTCTCAAAAGTCAACCAGTAATGCTACTATCTCTGAAACTCAACAGACTAAATCTATTCCATTAGAAACAAAAGATGTTGCTGCTAATTCTCAAGAGTTAACCAGTAATGTTCCTGTCCCTAAAACACAATCTGTAAAAGAAAAGGTAGAACAGTCAAAACCCACAGAAGAATTAGCAAACAATTCAAATAAACCAGATGAAAGCACTGCAAGAATAGTTCAGGTTCTCAATTTAGCAACTGTATCTATTAAAAAAATAATAAACACAGAGGATAGGATTGTT
>DAOOVZ010000130.1:0-8549 GCA_035370665.1 Candidatus Hydrogenedens sp. | reverse complement strand
ACAGGGATGGCACAGTTCAGTTTTGACTGGAAACCTTTAAGAGCAATTATATTTAAAAATGTTTGGGGCTCGGATAGGGACGCAGATGAGTCTGAAGGTAGACCATTAAACAATACAAGTTTTGGGCACAATGTAGAATTTTGCTGGCTACTAAATCACGCTATGAATATACTTGGTGAAAGTATAGAGCCTTATAAAGAAAAAATGAAGAAAATGTTTGACCATTGTTTGAAATACGGTATTGACTGGAAAAAAGGTGGCGTATTTTGTGAGGGACCAAATGATGGACCTGCACGCGAACGGAATAAGGAATTCTGGCAACAAGCAGAGACAATGATTGCTATGTTAGATGCTTATCTATTGTTCGGTGATGAGAAATATTTTGATGCTTATGAGAATGTTCATCGTTTTGTAATGGATTATGTTATTAACCATGCTGTAGGTGAATGGTTCCCTCTATTGGATGAAAACAATAATGTCCTCTGGGATTACATGGCACATGCGTGGAAGATTAACTATCATACTGTTCGTGCCTCTATACAATCTGAAAGACGACTGGCAAAAATCTTAAACAAGATTAGTCAATAGAAAGTTTTTCATATATAATTAAAATTCACTCTTTGAAAATAAAGTAGTGCAACTAACCTTAATATTTGAATTTAGAAAGTTTAATGAGATAAACCTAGAGTAGCATACATATTCGGGTAAATATCATTTTTATTAATGATATTATACGGCTATACTTGATAAAAATTGCCCGTTTGATTTATTATGTTAGATACTTTTTTTTCACAACCTTTCTTAATTATTGAGGAGAATCACTATCTTCATGAAAAAATTATTATTTGGTAATGAAGCAATTGCATTGGCAGCACTTCATGTAGGTATTAATTTAGGTTCGGGTTATCCTGGAACACCATCAACAGAAATCTTAGAGTATTTTTCTGAATTTGGCGGGAAAGCACAATGGTGTCCAAACGAGAAAGTAGCATTAGAAGTAGGTATTGGTGTTGCGTATGCAGGTGGAAAATCATTGGTTACGATGAAACATGTTGGACTGAATGTGGCTTCTGACCCACTTTTTACCGTTGCCTATACAGGTGTGGCTGGTGCATTGGTTATAGTTTCTGCTGACGACCCTGACATGCACTCAAGCCAGAATGAGCAGGATAACCGCAACTATGCTCGCGCTGCGGGTGTGATGATGTTAGAACCGTGTGATAGTCAGGAATGTTACAACTTTTTGATAGAGGCAGTCAGACTGTCCCACGAATGGGGATTACCTGTAATTCTTAGACCCACGACAAGGGTTTGCCATTCAAAATCAATTGTCGAATTTGAAGAAAAGGGATACTCTCCTGTTTTTCCGGAACAATATCAGCCCGATAAACCGGGTAGAGTTATGATACCTGCGTATGCACGAATTGCACATCGGAGACTTCGTGAAAAATTAGCAAAAATTAAAGAATGGAACAATACCTCAAATCTAAACGAGGAAATAATAAAATCACAAGATTTAGGGATTATCACCTCAGGGGTCTCTTACTTACATGTATTAGAAGCGGAACCAAATGCATCCGTTTTGAAAATTGGCATGAGTTATCCTTTTCCGTCAGAAAAGGTGTGTTCCTTTACGCAAAAGCATAAGCGTTGTATAGTGATTGAGGAGGGTGACCCATATCTCGTTGAGAACTGCCGATATTATAATATTCCTGTGGACGAAAAACCTGAAATGTATAGATTTGGTGAGTTAAATGTAGTCCGTGTCCGTAGAATATTGCAAGGGATAACAACACCTGAGCCACCTATAATAAGAGGTAAACCGCCAAGATTATGTGATGGTTGTCCACATCGTGCTACATTTACAGTTTTGGCAAAGTTAAACTGCATCGTCGCAGGAGACATCGGTTGTTATACATTAAGCGTATTGCCTCCATTTCAATCCACTGATACATGCGTCTGTATGGGTGCAAGCATAGGTGTAGGACTTGGTTTAAGACATACCTTACCACCTGAAGAGGCAAAACGAGTTGTAAGCGTAATTGGCGATAGCACCTTTATTCACAGCGGAATTCCAGGTGTAATTGAAATGGTTTACAATCCACCTTCTACCGGACATGTTATTATTGTCCTTGATAATGGAACAACTGCAATGACAGGTATGCAGGAACACCCCGGTACAGGCAGAACACTAGACCATAAACCTACAAATCAAGTAAAAATTGAAGATGTTGCAAAAGCCTTATGCGTCGAAAATGTAGTTGTGACTGAACGAATATCAGATTTTCAAAGAGAACTATTGCCTGCTCTAGAAAATGGCAAAACAAATCTGATTGTAATGAGGAAAACCTGTGCATTAGCAAAGAAAAAGATTGAAAAGTTTGAGGAAAAACGACTTGAAGGAGAAACTTGTGATGCAGCAACAACATAATGTTACAAATGTCATTTTAGCAGGTATAGGTGGAACAGGTGTCATTTTATCATCAAATATTCTTGCAGATGCAGCGTTTTATGCTGCTTATGATGTCCGTAAGAGTGAGATTCACGGAATGAGTCAACGCGGTGGTTCTGTATCGAGTGATGTCCGTTTTGGTAATAAAGTTTATAGTCCAATGGTGCCCGATGAAGAAGGTGATTATTTAGTCCTTATTCACCCTGACGAGTTAGAAAATAACCTGTATAGAATGAAAAAAGATGCAATAATTATAGATATTTCATTAATTGTCGGTGAAAGCAAGGACTTAAACCTACTTAAAACGGATAATTATAATCCTGTTAATCAAAAAAACTTTAATGTATGCCTGCTTGGTGCATTAAGTAATTATCTTGACATCCCGTATGATTGCTGGCAGAAAGCCATATTTTCTAACCTTCCAAAAAAAGTGCATGAGCAAAATAAAGGCGTTTTTGAGTATGGCATAAAGTTGAAAGAGTCGGTTAAACAGAAGGCATAATTAAATTTATACACTTCTTTATCTCTCTCCTTATTTTTTATGTATAATTAATTATCTAACTTTTAAAACATAAATTAAGGTATGCTCAATGAAAGATATAATAAAGTCCAACGAATATATTATAGGTGTAGATGTAGGTGGAACAAAGATACTTTCGATTATCGTAAATTACAAGTATGAGATTATATCCCGTTATAGAAAAAAGACAAAGGGATGGTCAAATAGTTCCAAACCTGAAAAGAGGATTATAGAAACCATAGAGGAATCAATTGAAGCCGCAGGAAATCCAAAAATCTGTGGTATAGGAATTGGAGCACCGGGACCAGTTGACCCCAAAAACGGAATTATTATTAACACTCCCAATGTTGGTTGGGAGAATTTTCATGTGGTTGATATTCTGTCAAAACATTTTTCGGTTCCTGTGGTATTGGACAATGATGTCAATCTCGGGACTTATGCAGAATGGATTTTAGGAGGGAATGAAAACACAAAACATGTAATTGGTGTATTCCCTGGCACAGGTATTGGTGGTGGATTAATAATCAATCGTAAAATTATACATGGCGCCAGTGGAGGAGCAGGCGAAATAGGACACATGACTTTGCAAATTGACGGACCGCTATGTGGCTGTGGCAAAAGAGGCTGTTTAGAGGCTCTGGCATCAAGAATTGCTATCGCAAAGGAGATAATGGCACTTATCCTGCGAGGTGAAAGTCCTTACCTATCAGATAAAATTGGAACTGATATATCAAAATTGCGTAGTGGTGTAATTGCAGATGCTATTGAAAATGGCGAAAAAAAAGTAGAGGATATTGTCCGCAGAGCCGCATACTTAACAGGTGTAGCCATTGCAAATCTAATAAATGTTTTAAGTCCTGAATTGATTATTTTAGGTGGAGGTCTTGTGGAAGCCTTAGGAAAAATTTACCTCGAAGAAATACAAAAGGCAGTAAAGGAACATGCTATGCCTTTTTTGAGGAAAAAGGTTCAGATTGTGAAAGGCAAATTAGGAGATGACGCTGTTGCCCTCGGTGCTACTCTTTTATATGTCCAGAAAATAAAAAAAAATAAAGAAGAAATTTAATTTATTATTTAAAAGTAAAAACATGAAAGGAGTAGAGCAATGAAAATTGACTGGATGCTTGTTAAACCAAAAATTGCCCCACCAATGGACAATAATTTTATTCCGCCTAAATTAGTAAATGACGGGTATAAAAGAAAGGTAAGCGAAGTTGACAAACCTGAAAAGGTAATCATTGCATTAGAAAGACTTAATAATTCTATTTCCAGATATGAAACATATATCTTACCTGTTGGACATCCCCTTTTTGAGTCCAGCCTTTTCTATATTGAAAGAATCTTGAAGTTTTTGCTCTGGCAAAAAGGTGGCTGGAAAGTATATGTTTATGCTCCTACTCCTGTGGTAAACCATTTAACAACTGTATATTCCGAAAGGGGGACAAGGTCATTCGATTACAAATTTATGGGTGAAGATGTCTATGAAAAGACATTTACCATTGTCCATTGCAAATCTGAAAATGAAGTGCCATTGGCAAACGAGACTTCTCAAAGATTGGGCAGGCATACGAATGGTTGCAGAGTAGGTTTTGATTTAGGTGCGTCTGACCGTAAAGCCGCCGCAGTTATAGACGGTGAAGTCGTATATACAGAAGAGACAATATGGGAACCACGAAAGCATTCAGACCCTTCTTATCACTATAACGAAATTATTACCGCAGTAAAAACAGCCGCTTCAAAGATGCCAAGATTAGATGCTGTTGGCGGTAGTGCTGCTGGTGTATATGTTAACAATCGTGCTATGGTTGCCTCCTTATTCCGTAGTGTCCCCAAAGAACGATTTGGCGAAGTTCGTGAAATGTTTAATTGCATGTCAAAAGAATTAGGTGTCCCGTTAGTTGTCGTTAACGATGGAGAAGTAACTGCTTTAGCAGGTTCCATGTCTATTGGCAATAATGCTGTATTAGGAATTGCTATGGGTTCAAGCGAGGCAGGTGGCTATGTCACACCCACAGGGAATATAACCGATTGGCTAAACGAACTTGCCTTTGCACCTGTAGACTATAATCCCAATGCACCAGTAGAAGAATGGTCAGGTGATAAAGGAGTAGGGGCAAATTACTTCTCGCAACAATGCGTTTTCCGTCTTGCACAGCAAACAGGTATAAAAGTTCCTGATGGAATTACAGACGCAGAAAAATTAAAATTCATACAAGAATTATTAGAACAGAACAATCCTGAAGCCGTAAAAATTTGGAGAACAATGGGTGTTTATTTAGGCTATACCCTTGCACATTATAGCGATTTTTATGATATTAAACATGTATTGGTATTAGGCAGGTGTACCTCTGGCAGTGGCGGCCCAATCATGATGGAAGAATGCTTAAAGGTGTTAGAAACTGAATTTCCAGAATTGAGAGAGAAAATGCAGGTTCAACTTCCTGACGAAATAAATAGACGAGTAGGTCAATCCATCGCCGCAGCCAGCCTTCCTGAAATACCAACTAACAACACATAATTAAAAATCCTTAAAAATTATACATTTGAAAAAAATATTTATATAAGTGTGAATGTAATTAAAAATTAACAAATTTTTATATATTCATTTAATTTCCCTTCATTCTTATAACTTTTTAAATTGACAATATAAAGTTTCTATTAATCAATTATAAGAGGTAATTATGCTTACAGAAAAAGGGGATTTTAACAATCATTTTGCAAAAATATATTCAAGGTATATAATATTAGAAGATAGAACAGTTTTAAGGTATGAATAGTAATGTCTATGGTAAAATTATATAAGTTTTTAATTTGTTTTTTACTTCTGGTATCGTGCTCAACTATGAATACTTCAAGCAACAATTGTAAAAAAATTAACTTTGTTTTTCCCGGTAAAGTCAACCAATGGAATTTAGTTAATCCTGAACCTGACCGCTATAATGCAGATACGCTTTTTGATTATATTGATGGTAATGCAGAGGTATATCGTTCATTAGGGGTGAAGGAAGTTTTGGCATATCGTTGGACCAATCCACAACAGATAGAAATATGGTTGGATATTTTTGATATGGGAAATTCGAGTTCTGCGTATGGTGCATATCATAATGACATTCGTGACCAGGAAGATATTGGAATAGGTGTAGAATCAGAATGTATGAACAACTCTCTTGCTTTCTGGAAAGACCACTATTTCGTGTCCATTACAGGCATGGGTGATTCGCCCGAGATAAAACAGGCAGTAATAGAGTTAGGAAAAATAATTGACCAGCAAATACCCAATAAAGGAACCCCCCCTCAAATTGTTGATTTACTCCCTGAGAAAGGGCTGGTAAAAAGTAATCTGCATTACTTTAAAGATTACAATCTGTTCAAAGTGCATTACTACATAACAGAGGAAAATGTATTACAACTGGGAAAGGATACAGAAGGAGTTTTAGTCCGATATAACCTTCCAGAACAGCAGGAACAAATGAATGTGATTGTGATACGCTATCCTAAAAAGGAAGCAACCTTACTTGCTGAGGAGAACTTAAAAAATCTTCTTGAAAAATCAAAAGGATTAAGTGAAGAAGAACAAGCCAAACTGTTCGGGTTTGAATCTATTCTTATACATTCTTGCGAAAACTATCTTATACTTATTACAGACTGGAAACAAGAAGAAATAGCCAATTCATATTTGAATCAAATTGTTCAAAAAATAAAAAAATAGGAGACACAACATGAAACCGACGCGTAGAGAATTTTTACAAACAGGTGCGATTGGAACTGCATATCTCATAGCCTCGCATCGTATTCATGCAGATACAAATGTCCCCCAAGTCGGGGAAAAGTCTCGTGTAATTGTCATTCGAGATAAAGACCTATTAAATGCTGACGAGACTATCAACAAA
Organism: Candidatus Hydrogenedens sp.; assembly: GCA_035370665.1. GTDB lineage: Bacteria > Hydrogenedentota > Hydrogenedentia > Hydrogenedentales > Hydrogenedentaceae > Hydrogenedens. The sequence goes on along the minus strand of DAOOVZ010000130.1, from coordinate 1,687 downwards.
TCAGTGCTTGAAAAGATGGTAGACGAAGGAGTCAAGAATTTATTTCAGACGGCTACGCCGGAGGAAGCATGGAAAAAAATTATCAAACCTGAAGATATTGTAGGTATCAAAACCAATGTAGGTGGACCGCCACGAACGCCCGTAGAATTAGAGGATATTTTGAAATCCAGGGTAATAAGCGTCGGTGTTCCGATGGACAAGGTCTCGGTAGATGACCGTGGTGTAGGTCGCAATCCTATTTTTCAAAACAGCACAGCCTTAATCAATACTCGCCCCATGCGAACCCATCACTGGGCAGGGGTCGGCACTTTACTAAAAAACTATATCATATTTTCTGATAATCCACCATCGTGGCATGCAGATTCCTGTGCTAACCTCGCAGGTCTATGGGATATGCCTATTGTGAAGGGCAAAACACGATTGAACATTCTTGTAATGATTACGCCGTTGTTTCACGGTAAAGGACCCCATCATTACAATAAGGAATATACCTGGAATTATCAGGGATTAGTCATGGGAATTGACCCTGTTGCATGCGACGCAACAGGCTTACGCATATTGAAAGCAAAACGATTACAGCACTTTGGCAGTGAACAGCCATTTGTAGTTTCACCACACCATATACAGGTTGCTCAGGACAAATATCATTTAGGTAATGCAGATGAAAACCGTATCGAACTTGTCAAATTAGGCTGGCAAGAAGGCTTTTTAATTTAAGAGAATAAGTCATATCTGTCCTATTCATTAGTCACAGTTCGTCTAATGTTGAGTAGTTCTTTCATAACATTTGCGAGATTGCCCTGATATTCCCTTGTGCCGAAGGCATCATGTAGTTGACGGTATAACTTATAAAGTTGATTGTAGATTTGTTGATGTTCAGGGTTTGGGGTATATTTTGTTTCCTGCACCCCAGTCATAGCGTTCACTGCGGAAGCAAAATCATCATATCCACCGTTTTGTTTTCCTGCAACGACAGAACCGCAAATAGCCGAACCCAGAGCACAGGTCTGTTGACTGCGTGAAATCTCCATCGTTTTACCCATAATATCTGCAATGATTTGCATAACAAGCGGATTTTTCATTGCAATACCGCCGCAATTAATCACACGGTTGACTTTAACCCCATATTCCTCAAACCGTTCCATAATAACGCGTGCACCAAATGCTGTGGCTTCAATCCATGCACGATAGATTTCAGCAGGTTTTGTTATAAGGGTCAATCCGAAAATGGCACCTGTCAATTGTGGGTCAACAAGGATAGTCCGATTGCCATTATGCCAATCCAATGCTAACAAACCGCTCTCACCGGGCTTTAATTTCTCTGCTTCTTCTGTTAATTTTTCGTGTGAACCTGCAACAGGACCGCCCGGTTGAATATATTGCACAAACCAATTGTAAATATCGCCAAAGGCAGATTGTCCTGCCTCTAAACCAAACATACCGGGTAAAATAGATTCAGGCACAATTCCACATAACCCGGGAATGTCAGGCAACGGTTCATTCATTGGTGCAACCATCATATCACAGGTGGATGTTCCAATAATTTTTGTCATTACGCCCGGTGCAATTCCGCAGCCTACTGCCCCTAAATGTGCGTCAAATGCACCTACTGCCACAGGGATTCCTACCCGTAAGGATATTTTTTCTGCCCATTCTGGCGTCAGTTCACCTGCACGGTCTTTGACAC
>DAOOVZ010000129.1:0-8630 GCA_035370665.1 Candidatus Hydrogenedens sp. | reverse complement strand
AAATTATACAAAAAATTAAACTTGACAATTTATGCTAAATATTCATATTCTAATATAAACTATATTTATAAGGACAGTAAAATGAAAAGTTGCTACCGGTGCGGCACACCGTGGGAAAGCATAACAAAAAAGCAACCAGGTGTAAAGGAAATCTGCTCAAAATGCAATGCGTATCTGCACTGTTGTAATAATTGTAGATGGTATGTTCCGGGAAAACCTAACGATTGCCTGATTCCTAATACAGAAAAGGTAGCAAGCCGTGAAGGTCCAAATTTTTGTGATGCTTTCGAGATTAAAGAAGGGAAAATGGATTCTGACTGGGAAGAACAAAGGGAAAAGACTAAAAAGGAATTTAAAAAACTATTTGGGAATGGGCAATAAATATAGCGGATTCACATGTTTTATTTCTGGATAAATAACCATTTGGATTTCTAAAATTATGTCAAAAGAGCAAGAGAAAAAAGATACTGTTTTCCTTCTAATAGTTGATGACAAGGAAAATATGCGTAATTTACTATTTCAGGCTTTCCAGAATATTAGTTTTAAGGTTGATGTTGCATCTTCAGGAGAAGAAGCAATTGAGTTAATTGGTAAGTATAATTACGATATTGTAATTACCGATTTGAGTATGCCTGGCAAATCAGGTATGGATGTTCTTCGTTATGCTAAAAGTGTGTCCCCGGAGACAGAGGTAATTATAATAACGGCTTATGGCACAATAGAAATTGCCACAGAAGCGATGCGGTTAGGTGCTTATGATTTTATAACCAAACCTTTTCAGTTGGCAGTTCTTGAAAATAAGGTTACAAAGATAGCAAAACAGATTCGATTGAAGAACACAAATAGGGTTCAAACATGGATACATCCTTCAGTGCAACATTTAGTAGGTAATAGTACCCAGACACGGCAATTGCGACAAATAATTGCTCGTATTGCATCCACAAGAAGTTCTGTTTTGATTATAGGACCCAGCGGGGTTGGAAAAGAACTTGTAGCACGCGCCTTACATGAAGCAAGTCCCCGCCGAGATGAGCCCTTTGTTGCACTAAATTGTGCGGCATTAGCACCAACTTTGTTGGAAAGTGAATTGTTTGGACACGAAAAGGGTGCTTTTACAGGCGCCTCTTCACGAAGAATTGGAAGATTTGAACATGCTCACAAAGGGACACTTTTCCTAGATGAGGTAGGTGAGATTAGTCCAAGTGTTCAGGTAAAACTACTTCGCGTTTTGCAAGATGGTGAATTTGAACGGGTAGGTGGAACTGAAACAATTAAAGTAGATGTTCGTATCGTAGCCGCAACAAATAGAGATTTAAGACAGGCAATTACTCAGGGGACTTTTCGTGAAGACTTCTATTATCGGTTAAATGTTTTTTCAATTTATGTGCCACCACTCAAAGAACGACCTGATGATATTCCCGCATTAGTTGACCATTTCTTGCATAAGTTCAGTATGGAACTTGGTAAGGAAGTGTATGAAGTTGATGATGAAATCATTGAGATTTTCTTGAAATACTCATGGCCAGGGAATATTCGTGAACTGGAAAATATTATGGAACGGGCTATAGTTTTAGCAACGGGACCACGAATTACAATAAATGATATGCCTAATGAACTGTTAAAATATATGGAACCTAAAAGTAGCATTATCCCAACACACAATAATGCTACCATAGAAACAGAAGATAACGGTTTGCCATTAGAGCAACATACGGAACGGCTAGAAAAGGAACTCATTCTTCGTGCATTAGAGAAATTTCATTGGAATAAGACTAAAACTGCTGAACAATTAGGGGTAAAAAGAACAACTCTTCAATACAAAATCAAAAAACTTGGGATTGAATAAATTGGACTTTTACACACTTTGGAATTTTAGTTTTGCAATCCCTTTTTGTGCTATATCTTTTCGGTAGTGCATATCTTCAAAATGGATTTTTTCTACTGCACAATATACCCTCTGGACAGCGGAAATTAAATCCTTATCCCAACTAGTAACATTAAGCACGCGTCCACCATTAGTAAATAATTTTCCATTCTCTTCTACTGTTCCTGCTTGGAATACGACGGTCTGTGGGTCTTTTTCTGCGTCATCAATTCCAGTGATTTCTTTTCCTTTCTCGTAGGAGCCGGGATAGCCTTTGGTTGTCAGAGCGACTGTTACACAGGCATAAGTCTTGTATTTAATCCTATGTTTATCCAGAGTCCCATCTATTGTTGACCAGAATAGAGGGACAATATCTGATTCCATTCGTGGTAAAATGGCTTGGGTCTCTGGGTCTCCAAATCGGACATTAAACTCAATTACATAAGGGTTCTGCTCAACTATCATTAATCCTGCGTATAATATACCTTTGAAAGGGATACCTTCTTCAGACATTGTTTTTATAGTCGGTTTTAGTATTTGTTCAATAATTTTATTCTCTACATTCGGCGTAACCACCGGTGCAGGAGAATAAGCACCCATACCACCGGTATTGGGACCCTTATCACCATCAAATACAGGTTTGTGGTCCTGACTACTTGTCAGTGGTAAAACATGTTCACCATCAGAAAAGGCAAGTATGCTTGCTTCTTCTCCGGATAGGAACTCTTCTATTACTAAAATATCACCCGCAGAACCAAAGATTTTACCGTTCATAGCCCGGTCAATAGCCTGCATAGCAGTTTCTTCATCATGCGCAACCGTAACACCTTTTCCCGCTGCCAGACCATCTGCCTTAATTACCAAAGGGACACCAAAGGAACGGACATACTCTTTAGCGGTGTCTGCATCTTTAAATACGGCATATTTTGATGTGGGTATGTTTGCCCTGTGCATTAAATCCTTTGCAAAAGATTTACTTGCTTCCAATTGTGCTGCTTTTGAAGAAGGTCCGAATACAGGGATATGAAACTCCTCAAAAAAATCTGAAATACCTGAAGCAAGCGGTTCTTCAGGACCGACAACGACGAGATGTATCTTCTCCCTCTCAACACAATCTTTAATGCCTTGAAAATCTTTTAAGCCAAGAGGAAGACAACTTGCCTTCTCCAATTTTTTTATGCCGGGATTGCCAGGTATAGCATAAACACGCTCCACTTCAGGGCTCTGATTTATTTTCCAGCATAGTGCATGTTCCCTGCCACCACTTCCTAAAACTAAAATCCGCATTACTACCTCCTGTCTATACTATCTATATCTGTTTCTTACGGTGTTTCGTCCTGTGTGGATACAACAGTTTCCGAAGGCATTGGGACACGGTTCTCTAAGAATTCTGCTATAGCCTTGTCATAACGAGAGGTGCAGAAAAATGATTCCTGTGCCAAACGGTATCGGGTAACAAAGGAAACACAACCATCATGTGCTCGCATTTCATGCATCACCAATGGATAATAAATTCTATCCACAACGACAGCAACATAACGAAAATTTTTTGCAGCGGAGCGAATCATGGTTATTCCACCTATATCAATCTGGTCAAACAACTCATCAACAGAGCCAGCTGATTGTTCAATAATTCTAGGTATGGGTTTTGGATTCACTACAACCAGGTCTATCTCTGGAAAATTATATTGCTGCATCTGTTCTGCATGTAGTTTATTATCACGCAAAGCAAGCAATCCTGCGTGTATTTTTGGATGTAGCGTTTTCAACCTACCTCCAAGAATCTCAGGAATACCTGTAAACTCGCCAATATAAATAGAGGGAATGCCATGAGACTGCAGTAATTCATTTGTGCCAAGAGTTGCAATAAGTTCAACATGATATTCATGTAAAAATTGTGCAAATTCAATCAAATCGCTCTTGTCATAGCAACTGATAACGGCTCTCTTAATTTTTTGCATTACGCTTCTCCCTACAATGCTTTTCATACTTTTGTTTTTTTATGCACTTTTGCACCCTTATTATAGGACACATCCAGCATAATAATAAACTCTATATTTTATAAAAGGCTGCCTTTTTCATCAGTAAATTCTACTGTTATTTCACCTTTTAGGAGTTTCATAACTTCTTTAATGTCAATCCATGTATTTTTTTTGTCTGCTGGATTTCTTAGTAGATAGGCTGGGTGATAAGTTACTCGTAATGGTATTCCATGATAATTATGCCATTTTCCTCTTAGAATGTTTAATGGCGAATTTGTTTTCAGTAGGGTTTGTGCAGAAATTCTACCCAACGCACATACGACTTTGGGCTTAATTATTTGTAACTGTTGTATTAAATAAGGTTCGCAATTGAACACTTCCATAGGATTTGGGTCTCGATTGTCAGGAGGTCGGCATTTTAATACATTGCAAATATATACATCTTCTCTACGCATTTTCATACCTTTAACGATAATATCTGTTAGCAACTGTCCTGCTCGACCTACAAATGGCAACCCTTGACGGTCTTCTTCTGCTCCCGGTGCTTCTCCTACAAATACTAATTCAGCACGGGGATTACCTACCCCAAAAACAGTATGAGTCCGACCTGAATGTAAAGGACATTTTGTACACTGTTGAACTTCTTTATTAATTTCATCAAGTTGCTCTTGCACTTCTAATAGCGTTGGTTTTATTTGTCCCTTATTAGCATCTATACTTTTTTCTCCATTATTCATGTTGATAGGTTGACTCTCCTGGTCATTATCTATAGTTTTATCAATTTGTTTTATATGTTTCACAAAGGTATATGCATCTAAATTATCCCATTTTTTTAAAATTTCAGGAGAAACTATTATAGCGTTTTGGTAATTAAGTCGCTGATTAAAAAAACTTAATAAATCGTCAAATAATTCCTCAAATTTTTTTTGAATAATCATTAAGAAAATCCTGTAATTTTATCGTATATTTTGTGTGGACTAAAATTATAAGAAATTTATTATTGGTTGTATTAATTTCTTCCTCTTACTCTAATCATGTAGGTATTATAATATTTACAATATAAAAGGTCAATGAGGCGAACTTTTAAAAAAATTGCTATTGAAAACTGCCATATTAAATTCAATATAGATTAGAACTTTTGATAATATCTACCTGATTATTAATATAAACTCAAACATATTCCTGATTTTTTAGCGGACACTTGTGTATAATTCTATTAATTTTATTTATATATTTAATTTCTGAATCTTAGGGAAAGGTTAAAGTTGAAGATATGGAACCAGATAATAAACAAGATTGGTATCCATTAGGTTTTTTATGGAACATGAAAGCATGGGAGACCTGGTACCCACAAAAAATAATTGCAGAATTACATAAGCAAGTTTCAGAAAAAGAGAAGAAATCTCTGTGGATTCGTTTTTTAGTAGAAAAAGTAAATCGTAATAATTCAAATCGTCCGGGTTTTTCATATTGGTCGCAAGGCGAATTGCGTTCTTTGGGGATAATCACAGAGGTCTTTCGTTATATTATTTTTTACTATGGGAAGCAAGTGAAGCCAGCGCCAATGATGGAGTTGGGAAAAGTATTAGAAAAATACTTCGGGAAAAATATAGATAAGTTATTTAAGGATTGGCTAGATGAGTTTCCTCCTGAATCTTATTATAGACAGGAGCAACCTTTTGAGGCTTTTCTTGAAAAGGAACAGCGTGGAATTTCTTTGTATGAGTCACTGTGGCAGGAAATACTTTTAGGTTGGATTACAAATCATAATCCAGCAGCCAAAAAATACAAGGTTTTATTTACAGACGAGCCATTAAAAAAACGGCAACCTTTATATTCCGAAGTGATTAATAAAGCAGAAGAGGTTATTCATCATTTTCCACCTTTACCGGAGACAAATCGTTCTCTGTGGGATACTTTGTGGGAACCAATAAGAGCATGTCCAAATTCGCTGGAAGAGCAATTGGATTATATCCGCCGAAATTGGAGTTTTTTCTTACCTCCGTCTTTATTGATGGAACTAAATATTGTTTGGGGCATTATTCAGGAAGAGCGTCAATGGCGAGGCTTTGGAAAGGGACCTGTTAATGTGCTTGACCTTCGACTTTTGAGAAGGTTGGGTTATGAAGAATATGAAGCGTTCTCACCTGAAAGAGATTGGATGCCAAATCTGGTTTTGATTGCTAAATCCATATATGTATGGTTGTCGCAATTATCGAAGAAATATCAAAGGAATATACAGTATTTAGATGATATTCCTGATGAGGAACTGGAACGATTAGCAAACTGGGGTTTTTCTGGTCTGTGGTTGATTGGTGTCTGGGAAAGGTCGGAAGCGTCAAAGATGATTAAGAGGAGGATGGGAAATCCAGAAGCGTTAGCCTCAGCATATTCTATATATGATTATGAGATTGCAAGAGATTTGGGAGGTGAAGGTGCATTGAAAAGGCTACAGGAGCGAGCCTTTCAGAAAGGGATACGCTTGGCAAGTGATATGGTTCCAAATCATTTTGGAATTTATTCACGATGGATAATTGAACATCCGGGCTGGTTTATTCAGTCGTCTTATCTTCCTTTCCCTTCATATCGCTTTAACGGTCCTAATCTGTCATTGCACCCGGATATAGGTATTCAAATTGAGGATGGGTATTGGGACCATTCTGATGCCGCCGTTGTTTTTAAGTGGCAAAATTATAAGACTGGGGAAGTTCGATATATTTATCATGGAAATGACGGGACGCACATGCCCTGGAATGATACCGCACAGTTAAATTTTATCTTATCTGAGGTCCGTGAAGCAGTGAAGAGAAACATTTTACATGTAGCATGTATGTTCCCGATTATCCGATTTGATGCGGCAATGACACTTACAAAGCGGCACTATCAACGACTATGGTTTCCTGCTCCAGGGGAAGGTGGTGCTATTCCATCACGCGCAGAATATGGGATGACGTATGAAGAGTTTGACAAACATTTTTCAAAAGAGTTTTGGCGAGAAGTTGTGGATGCGATTGCAGAAGAGACACCTGATACTTTGTTATTAGCAGAGGCGTTCTGGTTGCTGGAAGGATACTTTGTTCGCACACTCGGCATGCATCGTGTCTATAATAGTGCTTTTATGAATATGCTTAAAATGGAGGACAATGCAAAGTATCGTCAGACGATAAAGAATGTGTTGGAATTCAGTCCACCTGTTTTACAGAGGTTTGTTAACTTTATGAATAATCCGGATGAGGAAACGGCTGTCGCCCAGTTTGGCAAGGGGGATAAATATTTCGGGGTTGCTACAATGATGGTGACACTTCCGGGTCTGCCCATGTTTGGACACGGGCAAATTGAGGGTTTTACTGAAAAGTATGGAATGGAATATCCGCGTGCCTACTGGGATGAAGTGCCTGACGAGGATTTAATTCGTCGGCATGAACGAGAGATTTTCCCATTGATGAAGAAGCGTCATCTTTTTAGTGGAGCTCAAAATTTTGCTTTATATGATTTCATTACTCCTGAGGGTTGGGTAGACGAAAATGTATTTGCCTACTCAAATCGAGAAGGATTGGAGCAAGCCTTAATTCTTTATAACAATTCTTATAATACAACACGCGGGCGAATTTATCGCTCCACTCCAATTAATGTAGGGTCTGCAGAAAATCCAGAACTCATAATACACACGCTTGGAGAGGCTCTGGGATTCAAATCTGAGCCGGGAATTTTTTATATATTCCATGATTTCAAAAAAGGTTTAGATTACATCTATACAGGTTCTCATTTATGTAACAATGGGATTTATCTGGAACTGCAAGGCTATGAATATGTAGTTTTTCTGGACTGGCGTGAAGTTTACGACCGTGATGGAATCTGGGGTAAAATAACAGAAGTTCTGGCTGGCAAAGGCATCTATGATATAGAGAATCTGTATCACGAGTTTTTATTCTCAGATGTAATTGGACCCTTTGAAGAGATTATGAAACCTGAACTGATTGCTCCGTTAATCAAAGGAGAGGAGGTAGATAGAGAACGATTAACAGGGGCATTAGAATTTTTTTGGTCCGCAGTTGCACGGAGGATTCAATATCCATTTCCTGTAAAACCTTGGGTAGAAGAGTCAATAGATGATGAGAGTCATAATATCTATCACAGATATATTGAGTTTTGTAAAATTGAAGATGAACCTGAGATACAATCGTATTTAGGGACTCAACTTGCTTTTTATAATTCTGAGCAACTAAGTTTGTCTCGAATTTTTACTGTTTGGAGTTTGTTGCGTAAATTGGGTGGGCTTGCGCTAATGTTGTTAGGACCACCCTCTTATGAATCTAATGAGATTTCATCAATCACAGCACAATGGCTCAAAGAATGGCACTTAACGCAAGTAATTGCAAGAGGCTTCTCTGCATTAGGTTTAGATAAATCCACAGCAGAGAAAGAAGCCGAACTTGTCCGTGTTTGTATTGAACATGCAGAACGATTAATGCATCTCCAACAGGGTCCCTGGGCACCACATTTACACTCGATATTTTCGGATAAGGGTGTCCAAAAGATTCTTGGTGTTCATGAATATGGAGGAAGGACCTGGTTTATAAAAGAAGACTTTGAAGGTCTTCTTTTTGTTCTTTTCACGACATTATGGTTAGTCAGGTATCCCTGGTCACCAAAAGAACGAGAACAGTTGTCTTCTTGCCTTGCCAATATTCACGAATTGATTATGGCAGCCCGTGAAACGGAGTATGACTTTAATTGGTTGTTGGAGGCACTCAAATAGTTATTTCTGTGTGCCAATTTTACTG
>DAOOVZ010000128.1:0-8744 GCA_035370665.1 Candidatus Hydrogenedens sp. | reverse complement strand
ACTTTGGGTTGATTTCTATTGCACGAGTATAATCCGCTATCGCTCGCTCGTTATCGCCCATCTTATAATAAGCATTACCACGATTGTTGTATGCCTCTGCATACTTTGGGTTGATTTCTAACGCACGATTATAATCCGCTATCGCTCGCTCTTTATCGCCCATATCAGAATAAGCAGCACCACGATTGTTGTATGCCTCTGCATACTTTGGGTTGATTTCTATTGCACGATTATAATCCGCTATCGCTCGCTCTTTATCGCCTAAGTGAAAATATGCAAGACCACGATTGTTGTATGCATCTGCTAACTTTGGGTTGATTTCTAATGCACGATTATAATCCGCTATCGCTCGCTCTTTGTCTCCTAAGCCATCATAAGCATTACCACGATTGAAGTATGCCACTGCTAACTTTGGGTTGATTTCTATTGCACGATTCAAATCCGCTATCGCTCGCTCGTAATCCCCAATGGCACCATAAGCAAAACCACGACCGTTGTATGCCTCTGCCAACTTTGGGTTGATTTCTATTGCACGATTCAAATCCGCTATCGCTCGCTCGTTATCGACCATGAGAACATAAGCAGCACCACGATTGAGGTATGCCTCTGCTAACTTTGGGTTGATTTCTATTGCACGATTATATTCCGCTATCGCATTTTCATAATCCCCTTTTTCATAATAAGCAAGACCACGATTAAATATCTCAACTACATCTGAAGAATAAGTGTTATTTGCACTTGTTGAAGAGTTTGAGCCAGATACAACAGGGTTGTTGTCTACATCAGAGGAATAAGTGCTATTTAAACTTGAAGAATTAATGTCCTTAGCGCAGGATGAAAGATATACTCCTAACAAGCACACTACTGTAATGAAACATAGACTCATACACACTTTTTTCATACCAGTATCCTCCTTTAAGAATCTGTTTGTTAAAATGTTTTTCTACTTTTGTAAAAAACATTTCTAATTCTCCTTACCTTCTTTACTTAAGAGTATCATATTAAACTGCTCCTTGATTTAATATTAGATATATTTTAACTTTTTTTATAAATAAATTCAAGACAATTTTACTTCAAATATTCAAAAGTCTTTTATAACTATTTTATAACTAATTGTTTAATGCTGACTTTATTTAACCCATTTTCTAATTAGACATTTATTGTGACTTACACTTATCTTATACCTATTAAGAAAGACTTTACTTCTTTTATACCCAAACTAAAATATTACTGCATGCTGTCTAAATTACTACCATTGCAAATAGTATATTCAATTTGATTGCATTTTGCAGGGGGTTGTCCAAAAGGTCAATTTGAGCCAAAATTGATGGTTCGTAAATTTATAAAAGTAGTTTAAAACAATCATATATCAATATAAATAAACAATCGTTTTTTAGAGAAATTTCTCAAAAAAAGACTTTTTGGATAACCCTCCATAGACGGGACTACGGAGGTATTGTTTGTTTGCGTAGATATTGTTTTTTAGGGAGTATCGCAATACGCCCCTACTTTTCCAAAAATTTTTAAACAGACCACCTCGAATATATAAATAAAAAAAAAAGTCTACTAAGGCAGACCCAATGCCCACTACAATTTGTGTATGCCTTTACATCCTCTTTTTTGCAGAATTAATTATTTTTTCGTTGGCTTTTATAAAAAATTTGACTATGCTGGAATTACATTCGTTCGGGGACGGGTATTCCTAAAAGGTTAAGGGCGTTTTGCATGGTTTGCAAGGTAGCCCAACAGATTTGAATCCGTGTTTTTATCGTCTCTTCGTTCTCTGCATATAGAACAGGACACGCATGATAAAATGAGGTGAACGCATGAGCCAAATCTAACGCAAAACCTGCAATAATAGCGGGATTGTGTTGTTCAATACTATTTGATATGGTTGCGGGAAAATCAAATATTTTGCGTAGCAGTATCCATTCCTCGTCTTGCTGAATTGTAAATCTGTCTGATATATCGTCAGGAACATCTCTCTCATACTTACGCAGGATAGATTTTATTCTTGCACAACTGTATTGCAAGTAAGGTCCTGTGTCTCCTTCAAAGGACAGGGCACTATCCATATCAAAAATTACATTTTTTAATGGTGTTACGCGTAGCACTGTAAATCGAATTGCCGAAACGGCAACCTGTTCTGCTATCAGCCGTTGCTCCTCTACGGACAGTTCTTTGCACTGGTCTTCTACTCGTTTCAACGCCAATGATGAAGCCTCGTCTAAAAAGTCAGAAAGGAGGACCACATTCCCCTGTCGTGTAGACATTTTACCATCTTTTAACAGAATGTAGGAATAAAACACAGGTGTAGGGGTTTTATAGCCAGCACTTGATAGGATTAGTGATATTTGTTGGAAGTAAAGTTTATGGTCTTCGCCTAAAACAATTAGATTTTCATCTGTTCCACGGTGCCCTTTATAAATGGTATATGCTAAATCACGATAACCATACATAGAACTGCCATTGGCACGCCGAAGCACAAAATATCTCCCTTCTTCATACGAATAACCTAACACGGACAAATCAACTGTCAAACGACTCTCTTCATCTATAAACAAAGCACTCTTCTCTTTAAGCACTTCCAACACTTTGTTCAATTCTTCTGATTCAATGAAATTGGATTCTCTATCAAAATAGTCATAGTCCACACCTAAACGGCTTAATACCTGCAATTGCCCATTTAGGCACATTTCGGTAACTTTGAAAAATTTCTTGCGAACCTCTTCATCTCCCTGCTCCATTTTGGCTAATAACTCATAGCCCTTTTGTGCAAATTCGGGGTCATTTTCAGCCCGTTGGTTTGCACTGACATACGCTTGTAAAATGCCATCAAAATCAAGATTTTCAATCTCGTCTGCAATTAGAACCAACAGCCCAATCTGCCGTCCCATATCATTTACATAGTAATGCACCTCTGTATCATAGCCTTCAAACCTAAATAAGCGGGACAGGCAGTCCCCTACCATTGCATTCCTTGCCCTACCCACATGCGGACTTGCGTTGGGGTTTATGCTCGTATGCTCAATTAGAGCCCTTTTACCGATTCCTGTCCCTAATGCACCATATTTATCCTTCTCGGAAAAGACCTGCTTAACTATCTCGCCTGCTATGATATTTCTGTCTAAAAATAGATTTAAGTATCCGCCTGCTCTTTCTACTTTAACTACATAGGGTTTAACATCAACTATCGGGATACAAAGTTCAGATAAGGAATGTAAAGGTATGTTCAATTTTTTAGATAAAGCAAATAAAGGGATTGCAATATCGCCCATTTTTATATCAGGTGGAGTAGAAATAAGAATATCATTTTCTACTATCGTAGGAAATTTTTCAATTAATCTTGTTCTTATCTCTTTTACTAAATTTGACAATTTAAAATACCTCCTATAAGTAATGGCACTTTTCTAATAAATGTAATTTACGAAAGATAATTCTACCTTTACCCCTATTTATTGTATGCTGACTATATCTATATTTTCTATAAAGGAACTATTTTCAAATACCTTCAAGGTAGGCAAGTGTTGCTTTTAATGTATCTTCATAATTATCGTTAGAATGACCACATTCCAGAGCAACAAAACCTTTATAGTCCGTTTGGGCAATTGCTTTGAAGATATTATGGTAATTGAGTTCACCTGTTCCTGGCTCTTTGCGTCCGGGATTATCTGCTACATGGAAATGTCCTATCCGACTAATATTACCTGTAATATTACGAATAACATTTCCTTCAGTTATCTGTTGGTGATATATATCAAATAGCATTAAAATATTGGGGCTATTTACAGCGTTTAGGATTTCCATTGTCTCGTCGGTTCGATTTAAAAAGAACCCTTTATGGTCAACAAGTGGATTCAATGCTTCCATCACAACATATACCTGATTATCTTCTGCGATAGGTGCAATTCGTTTTAAGAATTTAATAACATTTGCTTTTTGTTCATCACGCGAAATATCTTTTCTTTCATTACCCGTAAGACCAACTAACCGTTTGCAATTTAATTGTTTTGCCATCTCTATTCGTTCACGGAACTGCTTTTCGAGACGGTCATGGTCACTTTCATCAACCATCTGGCGTGGAGCAATAGCACCCACACCTACAATACAACTTAATTCCAGGCCCAGTGAATCTGCTTTGCTGCGGATAGACTTAAAATCTCCCTTAGGATTGAGCCACTCGTATGCAGGCAATCCCCAACTTGCAACTACATCCAGTTTTTCCTCAGGTGTGTTGCCGGGAAACCAATCTAAAGGAGCGGACATTCTCAATTTTGCTTTTGAAAATGGTTTATCCTCAGGAGCCGCACCATATACTTTCCTACTGGTTATAAACGCACTGCCTGCAATAGCACTCGCACATGTAATAAAGAAACTTCTCCGTTTCATTTTCTAATCTCCTAAAAAGTTAATGATATTTATGAAAAGGATTATCCACAGTTGATTATACTATGAATAAAATTTTATTATCGAGTTTATAGTATATATTATGGGAGTTATAACTTGCTAAAACATAATGTCCCACAAAATAAGGACGACAAATAGAATGAAATTAACTTTTGTAATTCCAGCGTATAATGAAGAGAAGACTATAGAACCTCTCGTCGAAGGCATTGTAAAATACTCAACTCCTCATGATATTCAAATTATTTTAATTGATGACGGTAGCACAGACCAGACTTTTTCAGTTATGAAGAATACTCAGGAGAAGTATCCACAGGTAGAAATTATAAAACTACGCAAGAATTTTGGGAAAAGTCGTGCCCTCTCTGCGGGTTTTAGTAAAGCCGTAGGCGATATAGTTATCACAATGGATGCTGACCTTCAAGACGACCCTAAAGAAATCCCACGCATGATTGAAAAGATAGAAGAAGGTTATGATGTAGTATGTGGCTGGAAGAAGAACCGCCTTGACCCCTGGCATAAAACTTTCCCATCAAAAGTATATAATGGAATTGTTCGCACCATTTTTAAGGTAAAGTTGCATGACATAAATACGGGTTTTAAGGCATTTCGTAAAGAGGTTATTCAGAATATCTCATTATATGGGGAAATGCACCGCCTTATCGCAATTCTTGCCTCTGAAATGGGTTTTAAGGTAACAGAAATTCCTGTTGAACATCATCCGCGAAAGTATGGAAAATCGAAGTTCGGTATAAATCGTTTCTTCCATGGCATTGTAGATGTTTATACAGTCTGGTTCTTATCACGACACGGACAATCACCTTTATATTTATTTACTTCAAATGGATTAGCCTTAATTGCCGTTGGAATCTTGCTATTTTTAGAAGGGCTTTGTCTTCCTCTATTTAGTGGACCAATTCTGGTTATTATAGGTATCATACTGTTTTGTTATGGAGATTTAATTATTGGGGTAGGACTTATCGCAGAAATGCTTCGCAAAGAGTTTTCATTAAAACAACAAGATAACTTTCTGGTAGAACTTACTATTCCAGGTCAAAAACAGGACACAAAATAGTATCTCTTTCACATTTTAATAGACAAAGGAAATTTCTATGGTATATATCTCAATGCTTATCTTTGCTTTTAGTGCGTGGGAATTGCCAGCACCCGTAGACAGAGAACCTGTCCCTTCTGCCTTTTTCAATGACCGTCTCCATACTTATATCTGGGCAAATTGGTCTGTTGTGCCGACTTCACGAATAGCAGAAACAATTGGGGCAAAGGAAGCGGACATAATAGCAATTGGTAAAAGAATGGGTCTGCCTGAACCTCCTCAAATCACAGAAGAGGAATCTGAACAAATCCACTGCACTATCATTCGTAGAAATTGGCATATATTGCCTTATGAACAGATTATAAAGTTATTGAATTGGGACAATCAGCGACTTGCTTATACTCTGCGAGAAGATGATTTTCTTTTTGCAAAGTTAGGAAGTTTTAAGCCTAAATGCCAGCCTTTAACCTATCAAGAACCAGATGAAAAAACTGTCCAATATGAGTTGCAAATAGGGGAATTATTACATAAACTTTTCCCTGAACATATTCAATCCTGGGGTGAACGACCTTTACAGTTTATAAAGGAGTTATCAAAGAAAACTGACGATGAACTGAATACGAAATATAACAATTTTAACAAGGAAATTCCACGATATTGTTCATCTTATTTCCTCAAATATGGTGACCCTTTTTCCAATCTTGAAAAATCTTATCCACAGGGATATATTCAGAAGTTGCAAGGAATAGGTGTAAACGGTGTATGGCTACAAGCCGTCCTTTACCTTCTAACACCTTTCCCATGGGATTCATCTATTAGTGAAGGCTGGGAACAAAGATTGGAGAACATGAAACAATTTACAGAACAACTCAAAAAAGAGGGAATGAAGGTTTATCTATATTTAAATGAGCCTCGTGCCATGCCTAACTCGTTTTACGAGAAATTTCCAGAACTAAAAGGTGTAACGGAAGGTGACTTTTCAGCACTTTGCTCTTCAAACCCTGATGTTCAGAATTATATTAAAAATGCAGTAAAAACTATATGTGAAAGGGTCCCTGAAATCGGGGGCTTTTTTACTATCAGTGCTTCTGAAAATCTTACCAATTGCTGGTCACATTTTAACGGCGGGAACTGTCCTCGCTGTGGAAAACGCAAACCTGCTGAGGTTATTGCCGAAGTCCATCAACTTATTCAGGCAGGTATTGATTCAGCCCAATCCTCATGTCGTCTTATTGCATGGGATTGGGGCTGGCAGGATAATTGGGTGGAAGATATAGTTCTGAACCTTCCATCTAAAACAGCCGTTATGAGTGTTAGCGAATGGAGCATTCCAATTATTCGTGGTGGAGTAAACTCCGTAATTGGCGAATACAGTCTCACAGAACCCGGTCCTGGACCGCGTGCAACACAAAATTGGGAGATTGCTAAGAAATATGGACATCCAATTTTTGCTAAATTACAAATAGGCACGACCTGGGAATTGGGTTCAGTGCCATACATTCCTGTTCTTGAAAATGTGGCTCAACATGCCATTGCTCTACGCCAGAAACAATTAAATGGATATATGCTGGGCTGGACACTTGGCGGTTATCCTTCACCCAATATGCAGATTTTCAATTTGCTGATAGACAATCCTGAATTAGACATTGATACTGCATTGGCAAAGGTTGCCCAGAGTCGTTTTGATGAGGCATTAGCCTCAATTATGGTAAAAACATGGAAACAAATAACACAGGCGTTCAAAGAATATCCTTTCCATATACAAGCAGTTTATCAAAGTCCTGTTCATGTGGGACCTTCAAATCCTTTGTGGAATATCCCAACTGGTTACGCTGCCACCATGACAGGCTTTCCTTATGATGATGTTAAAAATTGGTGTGGAGTATTTCCTCCTGACATTTTTGCTCAACAGATGGAAAAGATGGCGAAAGGTTTTACTGATAGTGTCTCAGCCGCAAAATCAGAATTGGAAAGATTGGAAAAAGATATAAGCAATCCAATTTTCAAGGAAAATTTTATGCGAGAATGTAGGGTTATTGAGGTCTGCTCATTGCATTTTGAAAGTGTTGCCAACCAGATTCGATTTGTTCTACTGCGGAATGAACTTGCCAATACTAACGCTCCTGTTGAAAAGCGACAAGAAATGATTGAAAATTTGAAACAAATATTAGAAAGGGAAAAGGAACTTGCAAGGAGAGAATATGATATTCAACTTAAAGATAGTAGAATTGGATTCGAAGCAACAAATCAATACTTCTTCGTTCCACTTGACCTTGTATTAAAGGTGCTAAACTGTGAGTCCCTGCTTAATAATTGGATTCCACAACTAACAAAAGATTAAGTGCAAGAGAGTTAGACAGATATGGAGGAATTGAACAAACGGAAACAATACAAAGGAATTATTCGATATGATGGCACTGCATTCCACGGCTGGCAGTTTCAACCCAATAAAAAAACTGTGCAAGGAGAATTAGAAAAATATCTTTCCCTTATATTACGCAGAGAAATAAAAGTTCAGGGTGCTTCACGGACAGACGCAGGAGTTCATGCGTTAGGACAGGTTTTTACATTCTATTATGACAATGAAATACCATCAAATCTTTGTTATCCGCTTTCACAGTTGCTTTCACCACACGCCAAAGCAATGGAAATTGTAGAAGTGCCATTAGAATTTGATGTGTGTCGTGATGTGAAGCATAAAAAGTATTGCTACGCCTTCGATTTGTCCAGAGAACCTGACCCGTTTACCATCCACTACGCCTGGCATATTCCATATATAATAGATATAAACATGCTTCAAAAACTTTTACCAGAGTTAGTTGGCACTCATGACTTTGCCGGTTTTCAGAGCTCAGGAAGTCAGATGGAAACAACTGTTAGGACACTTTTTTCGGTAGAACTCAAAAAAGGTGGCGTCGTAGAACCCTTTGATGAAAAAAATCTCTGGCAAATTGAATTTATCGGCAATGGTTTTCTATACCACATGGTTCGTAATATAACAGGAACCCTTATCGAGATTGCTCGAGGTAGATACACAAAAGAATTTCTTTTACAATGTCTATACGAGAACAAAAAATTTAAGGGTTTATGTGCTCCACCACAGGGACTATTTCTCATTGAAATAAAATATTGAAATAGACACTATCTGTTGAAAGATTTGAGGAAGGGTTTCAGATATTGAGATAGACGATATAAATATATCTTTTAAGGTAGAGGTAAATATTTATACTTAGCCTATGTTTATTGTTTCTTTTTGAATGAATTATATAATGGAAATTTTGTCGGG
>DAOOVZ010000127.1:0-8769 GCA_035370665.1 Candidatus Hydrogenedens sp. | reverse complement strand
ATTGTCTCTTGCTTATGTGGCATGCGGCAGGATAGACGCCTTTGTGCAGGATGAAATTATGTTATGGGACATAGCCGGTGGTTCTGCTCTGGTACAGTTTGCAGGTGGAATTGTAAATATAAAAGATGTGGAAGGTATCCCTTTCACAAAAAGAATAAGAAGTGCATGCAGAAAGGAACTTTTATTACCATGATTGTTGACCGATTTGAAAATTGGAAATGGTATTTTCGAGAAGAACTTGGAAATAAGATTTTTTCTTTTATCCATAGTTTGAATGAACATAGTCCCGATACAGATATGGAGCCACTTTGTGGGGATACAATTAAAACGCGTGTGATGTCTTATGAAACGAAAGACCCGAAGGAAGCAATTTTTGAGGCACATAGGAAATATATTGATATTCAATTTACTCTCTCTGGAAAGGAGGCAATTGTATGGCTGCCTGAGGTTCTGGCTAAACCTCGGACAGAATATGATGTAAAAAATGATGTGCTTTTTTATCATAATGAAATGTCTAATGCAACCTTGATAAACAATATGCCTGGTCAATTTATGGTGCTGTTCCCCGGTGAGGTGCATGGTGCAGGTATCTGGATAAACAATACAGTAGCACATGTAAAAAAGGCAGTCATAAAAATTGAGCGTGAAACTTTTTTCAATTTTAATGGTTAGTATAAAAATGAAATGCTCTGGCTAAATTTTTGATTTACATGGAGGACAAATATGAGTTATGTGAACCTAGTTACTGGTGGGGCTGGTTTTATTGGGTCTCATTTATGCGAGGCATTATTGGAACGAGGAGAAGAGGTGTTGTGTCTGGATAACTTTTTCACAGGTAGGAAAAAGAATATTGTCCATTTGATTGGACATCCACGATTTGAAATTATTCGCCATGATATTACCCAGCCTATCCTTTTAGAAGTAGACCGAATTTATAATTTTGCATGCCCAGCGTCACCTATCCATTATCAATTCAATCCAGTGAAGACGATAAAGACGAATGTTATGGGTGCACTGAATATGCTTGGATTAGCAAAGCGAGTGAAGGCACGGATTTTGCAAGCAAGCACATCAGAAGTCTATGGAGACCCGGCAATCCATCCACAAACCGAAGACTATTGGGGTAATGTTAACCCAATTGGAAAACGCAGTTGTTATGACGAAGGGAAACGAGTCGCTGAAACATTATTTTTTGATTACCATCGTCAGAATAAGGTAGACATTCGGGTAATACGAATTTTTAATACTTATGGACCTCGTATGCTAATCAACGATGGTAGGGTGGTAAGTAATTTTATTGTGCAGGCATTGCGGAAAGAGCCAATAACTGTTTTCGGAGAGGGTTCACAGACGCGTTCGTTTTGCTATATCAGTGATTTGATAAATGGTATCCTGCGTATGATGAATTGTGATGGGTTCACAGGTCCGGTGAATCTCGGCAATCCGGGAGAATTTACCATTTTAGAGTTGGCGGAACAGATTCGAGAATTGACAGGTTCGCCATCTGAGATTGTGTTTAAGTCGCTTCCTGAAAATGACCCATGTCGTAGAAAACCCGATATTACACTTGCAAGAGAGAAACTGAACTGGGAACCGAAGATACCTCTCCGCGAAGGATTAAAACATACAATTGAGTATTTTTCAAAAATTATTTAATTCCTTTTTATTAGAGGAAGATGAGTGAGTAAGACTTATATCTATTGTGGTACTCCACGGTCAACTCGAAAAGAGGATATGCAACAAATAATAAAAGAAAATTATCCTCATGCCTTGCTTATCGTTCCCACTCGTCAATATGCCCAGAAGCGGAGTATTGAATTATTAAATTATATCGGCATAGCAGGAATTTATGGGGATATTGTAAGTGATTTTTCACTGTTTGCTCATAACTTACTTCAAAGGCAGGGCTTACCTGTCCGTAGGTTAGAGGAGTGGGAACAAAATGTATTAATGAAGTCTATCATTTTATCTGAGGAAGGAAAACGGCGATTTGAAGGTTATAAGGGATTGCTTGCCCCTGAAAATCTTGCAAATGCTTTTTGTCGGATTATACGAAACTTAAAGCAGGCAGGCATTACTCCTGAAGAGTTTGAATTGAAACTAAAAATGCAACGAGTCGAGCCGTGGGATGAAGTTTTGTCGTGGGTATATTCCATTTACCAGCAAAGATTGACCGAAAATTACTGGTATGACATTCCGGGTTTATTCTGGCAAGCAGAGATTGAATGTCAACAAGGACAACCTACTTATCTTAAAGGCAAACAAGTTCTTGCTTTCGATGGCTTTGACGATTTTACTTATTCTGAACTTCGCTTGATTAAGGCATTGGAACTGCATTTCGACAAAATCGTCATAGGTATCAATCTTGACCCCAAACCCAATCGAAGGGATGTATATCAATTAGCAGCAGATACACTGGAACGGCTTCGTTCTATGCTGGAAGCACAGGTTATTTCTTTTGAAGCACCACAATCCAGTTCCTGTGTAGAATATATTGCAGATAATTTGTTCTGGCGAGATGAGCCTATATCTTTTACTTCTTCTGAACAATCAACACTAAAAATAAACCACTATATTAATCGTGAAGAGGAGGTGAGAAATATTGGACGGAAGATAAAACAATTAATTGTGCAGGAACATATCCCACCTGAAAAAATAGCCGTCAGTTATCGCCGATTGGATACCGTTCGACCGTTAATAGAAAAGATTTTTACAGAGTTTGGAATCCCATTTCAATTTCGTGGATTAAAAAATATTAAACAAACCTGGGTATGCCAATTTTTAGAACGATGGTTTTCGCAATTAAGAGAGAATAATTTTTCGGCTATTACCTATTTATTGCATGACCCTATCTGGAATATTCCCGTATCTTTATCTGAAAAGTTTTTCTTGATACTACAAAATGTAGGTTTGTCTTTACACATGCCCATTGAATATATCAGGAAAAGGTTACAAGATTCGGAGACCTTACTCAAATTTTTACGAGAAGATGGGGGAAAAGATATTTCGGAGGCGGAGATTAAATTGTTTTGTGAGGAGTGTATTCGTTGGTTATCATGGCGGGACAAATTTTTGGAGCGGAACAGTGTAAAAGAATTTATCTTAACTACTCTTGAACTTTTGCAAACATTAGAAAGTTATTTTAAAAAAGATTCTACAGTAGAAGTGTCTGACAGCTTAGATTATGAAAGGAAAAGTTATCAACAATTAGTTGAGACCTTAAAACATATCCCCACTTTTTTTCAGGATTGTGAACTGTCCTTAGACGAATTTCAAAGGCTTGTTCTTTCTTTGCTAAGTGATGTGCCTATGTTCAATGTGCAATCTGGCTATGGGGTTGTGTGTCAAGACCTGCCAATGATAAGAAATCTGGAATATGACTACCTCTTTGTGGGTGGTGTAGAAGAAGGGCTTATCCCTTTATCTCCTTCCCTTAATGCGATATATTCCGAAAAGGATATGACTACCCTTCGCAGTCTGGGCTTGCCTGTGGATGATTTCAGAAAACAGATACAACGAGAATGGCTGTTTTTCCAACAGATATTTGAGACTGCACAAAAAGGTGTATATTTATCGCATGTTCTGTTTTCTGAGACACATGAAGAGCGTTCACCCAGTCTATTGCTTCGAGAATTGCAGGAGGTATGTAAATATATAAAGGACGAACAGTCGTTAGGTCAAGAACAGCAGGAGGAAACAGTTATCCCTTATTCACCATTAGAATTGCAGGAATATCTATTTTTATATCATGAGGATGAGGAACTATTGAAGCAGGAGTATCCCGATGCCTTTGCATGCTGGTATGCACTTCAAAAAAGGGAGGAAATGAGCAAAGATATATATACGGGTTGTTTGCAATCTCCTGATATTCAAGAATGGCTTGTCCAGAGTTTTGGTTCAAATCATGTTTATAGCGTTGACCAGATTGAGAGTTATGTTGAGTGTCCATTTAGTTTCTTTGTCAAAAGGGTGCTGAATTTAAAGGAGTGGGAAGAAGAATTTGAACAACCTTCTCCACTAATGTTTGGCTCCTGGTCGCATGAGGTCCTATGTATTTTTCTACGGGATTATTATGATGAATTGTTGAAAGAGGGACAAACCAATATTGATAGTATAATAAAAGAGTTATTAGAAAAGATTGTTCGCAAAGACCGAAAGGTCTATGTATTGCGAGATAAAGTAGTGGAAATAACAATTGATTGGCTCACCCATGTATTAAGTGAATTTATTCGTTCTGGCAATGCACTTGTTGAAATAGATTGGAAGCCTGCCTATTTTGAACTTGCATTTGGAAATACTATGTATTCAATGGAAGACACTGTAAGCCAGCATGAGCCTTTTTGTATGGATATAAAAGATAAGCAGGTTTTATTTTCAGGTCGGATTGACCGTATTGATAAGAATAATTCAGGACCAGCGCTGCGTATCATTGACTATAAATGGGGTAATACACCAACCAAAACAGATATGGGAGTGAAGAATAAGGTAGTAGTGGAAAAAATAAATTCTATTCAACTGATTATTTATGAATTAGCAGTGGAAAACCATCTATTCAAAGAGCAAGGGTTCTCTGTTTCTGAGTCTTACTTCCTTCCCATAAGAGGCAAAAAACCAGTTGATTCTCCGTGGTCCAATAACAATGAGCTTCGGACAAAGATTCAGCAGAAGGTGGAAGAGTTAATATATCAGACAATACAGAATATACATCGGGGCTATTTTTCACCTGAACCCAGCAAGAAGATAGCCTGTGAATATTGCTTTTGTAAAAATGCGTGTAGGTATAAACGAATAGAGCAGAGTGATACGGAGGAATCGGCAAGCAATGTCGAAAATGGAAACACATAGTTATTTTAAGGGTCTAACGGAAGAGCAAGAACAGGCTATCTATTCCGATTCTAACCTCATAGGCGTAGATGCTTCAGCAGGTTCAGGGAAAACGCGTGTTCTTATTGCAAGGATACTACGATTATTAAAGAAAGGGAAAGCAGATTTGAGTGAAATTGTCGCTATAACATTTACAGAAAAGGCGTCTGCAGAAATGCGACAGCGGCTGCGCGATGCTTTCCATGAATATGCACGGACTGCTACCCCGGAGGAACTTACTCAATGGCGTTGGCGTGAACAGCAATTAGAAACGGCTCATATATCCACCATTCATTCATTTTGCACAGGGATACTTCGGCAATATGCACTCAAATTGGGCTTTGACCCGGAGTTCCGAATTTTAGACGAACTACAAAGTCCACTTTTCCTTGACAAATTTATTCAAAATCATATTGATACATGGCTGGAAAGTAATAAAGACGCTGCTCAATTGGCAACGGAAATTTCTCTGGCAAGTTTTAGAAATGCTATTGAGGTGCTTTTCCAGAAGTCATTGCATATCTTGCCCTGGTTGGAAGAGGCAAAACAACATACAACACCGGAGGAATTTTTAGAAAACTATATACCTCGATTGAAGGAAGCATATAAACAATATTTACAAAGATTCATTCACTCCTATCAATTGAATATATGGATGCAGCAACTTTATGAGTTAAATCAAGAGATACCTGAAACAGAGGACAAATTGAAAGATATATGCCAGTGGCACTATGACAAATTGGCGGAATTACAGAATTCAAATAACATGGAAGGTATAATTCAGAAGAAAGAGGAAATAAACGGAAAGCGAATAAGCGGACTAAAAACTGAGGATTCAAACAAAGAATTAGCAGAACGATTTAAAAAAATCAGGAAAGTTATAAAGGATACTCTGGATAAGGAAATTATTACCATCAATTGGGATAATTCTACGACTCGCAAGTCTTTGATTATTACTTATAGATTGCTTCGTTTGTTTGACTGTTTGTATAGCCAGTGGGTTCAATATAAACGACAGCAGGGGGTAGTAGATTTTGACGATTTAATCAATCTAACATGCCTTTTTCTAAGTAAGAACAAGGAAGTGTGTAAAGAAATTGCAAATGGGATAAAGTATATTTTTATAGATGAGTTTCAGGATACTGACCGTGAACAAGTGCAGTTGATACATTTGCTTTTGAAGGCTAAACCGGATATTTCCCTATTTTTTGTGGGCGATGCCAAACAATCCATTTATGCCTTTCGCAATGCGGAAGTTAGAGTATTTCGTAAACAGCGAGCGAGGGTTGAAAAAGATAATTTGTTCTTACTCGATTACAATTTTAGGTCTGCAAAGGAGATATTGGATTTTATAAATACATTCTTCAAAACGATAAATTATCTTTCGGAAGTTGAAGAAGAATACCGTTGCATGAAACATCAGCGTAGCGAATATAACGAGCCGCGTGTTGAATTTTTGTTGTCTATTCCTCTGGATATGGATAAAAGGACATTAAAGGAAGACGATGTAGACATAGAGGCTAATGTTATTGCAGACAGGATACAGTCATTGGTAGAAGGGAAAAATCCATTGAAGATAATAGAAGAGGAGAAAGAGCGTTCGGCTACTTATGGTGATTTTACTATACTATTCTGCACCAAAAATTATATCTATAAATATGAAAAAGCACTAAAAGATAAGGGAATCCCGTGTTATGTAGTCAGTAGTCGCGGCTTCTTTGAGATTACAGAAGTCAAAGATATTATGGATTTCCTTCATGTTCTATTGAATCCTTATCACAATGTTTCATTACTTGCCTTTTTACGGGGACCTTTCTGCGGTTTGTCAGATGAGCAGATTGTCCGTTGGCAAATGCAGATACCTCTTCGCAAGATGTTGTTGGATTCAGCCACTATGCCCGAACCATTATCGCAAGACCCTTCTTATTTAAGGGTGCGAATTCTATACCAGAATTTTCTTAAAAAAACCAATATACCGATACATGAACTTGTGCAATCTATTATTAATGAAACAGGGTATAGAGCAATTTTGTTGGGACAATGGTTTGGGAAACAGAAGATTGCCAATCTACAAAAGTTTTTATCATTAGCCCGTTCTTATCAAGAAAATAATCCTATAAGTCTATATCAATTCCATCGTTTTGTGGAGCGGACAAAAGATAAGATATTAGAAGGTGAAGCAGACCTTGCAGTTGAGAAGGAGAATGCTGTTATTTTAACGACTATTCATCAAGCAAAGGGATTGGAATTTCCAGTTGTGGTGCTACCTACCTTATATGAAGAGAGACAATACAGAAATCCTTTGCCTGTTTGTTATCATCGAGAAATTGGAGTTGTGCTTAAAGATATAGAAAAGGGGAAGGATGATGATGGGAAAGAGGAAAATAACATAGCAGAAATAATTGTAAAACTTCAGAGTAAATATGATGAGTATCAGGAATATATACGGCTTTTTTATGTGGCATTAACGCGTGCTCGTGATTATCTAATACTATCTTCAAATAAAAAACATTTTGAAGATTTACAAAACAACTTAAAAATAAATTCTCGTCTTTCTTTACTTGCAAGTTGTTTTCCTATTAAGGAATTAAAAAATGGTTCTGCCAATACTAATTTGTATCGTGTGATAGAAATGCAAGAGAGGGAATACTCCCCAAAAAAACAGAAATCTCAGTTAAAGAAAGAGAAGATAAATCGGGAGTTTGTTTCACCTGTTTCTATCATAACTCAACAATTAGCAGTGGACCCTATTCCTGTTACACGATTATTGAATTGGCTTTTTGAAGATGAGTTTGTTGAAGATAAAGATGAAGGAGGGAATGATTTTCTTGATGCGTCTTATGCAGAAAGAGGAACTTTGTATCATCAAATTCTATGCTATTGGGATTTTGAAAAGGACAAAGAATTGTCATTGGATTATCTACTTAATATTATGAAACCTAACTTTTCAGAAGAAATTATTGAAAAAGAGAAGGCAAATATAAAGGAAAAGATAACAAACAACCCGGCATATCCGATACTGCTGGCAAATCCACCTGTTTATCGTGAACTTCCGTTCTTATGGCAAGCAGGACAATATATTATAAAAGGCACAGTAGACGCAATCCTTGCTGACGGGACTATTATTGATTACAAGACGGGCAGAAAAACCGATAAAGATTCACAACGGTATTGGAAGCAACTTGAAATTTATTCTCATGCACTTCATGATTCAGGAATAGAACTTAACAATAAATTAATTTTATTTTACATAGACCAGATGGGATATGATATAAAAGATATAAGATGTTCTAGATGTGATTTATTAATTTCAGAAATAAATCAAGCAATTGAAAAGCATATTAAAAAATTAAATCAGGTAAAGTGTTATGAAATTTAGCGTAGTTTGTCCATATTGTTCCAGAGAAATTACCCTTGAGTCTTCTGGAGTAGAGCAGAAAGTATTATGTCCATTTTGTCAGAAAAATTTTATGGTTACAATCATAGAACCTGTTGAAAAAAATGAATCTCCTTTGGTAGACAAAAGTAAATTGCCATTTCGTCCTGACCTGGAACAATCAAAGAAGCTAATAAAAAAGGTTGAAAAAAATATTGACGAGATGGAAGCGGAAGATATTTTAGATTGCTTTTATGCAATAGAGGAACTTATTTCAGATTATCTCGAAAATTATGAACTAGATATTGATACTAAAACGGCTCTGTTAGTAATTGCTTCAAGAAAACAGATAGATTTGTCAAGTAAAGTAAAACAACATCTACAAAAATCTATGCCTGGAGTTCCTCTACCTACTCATTTGGGTTATGATGTTTTATCAGATATTCGTGAAAGACAGGGACAATATGGAGAGAGCATTCAACTATGTCAACAAGCAATAGAAGAAGGATGGACAGGTGACTGGCAGAACC
>DAOOVZ010000126.1:0-8887 GCA_035370665.1 Candidatus Hydrogenedens sp. | reverse complement strand
GAGGAACTTTGTCCAGCGGTCTATAAATATTTATCACCTTATTTAGACAATGAACTAAACGCCCTAAACATTATAGATATAGAGAAACACCTCTTAAATTGTGATAAATGTCTCCAATTACTTGCAAACCATCAATATATTCAAAAACAAATCAACAATTTGCACCTTATAACAGAGAAAGAATTTTTATCCTATTTCCAATCAGAAAATACCCTCAGAACAAAACAAAAAATAACCAACCGATTAGAAAATAGCCACACTCATACAAGAAAAAATAACCGGTTTCGGTTCCTCTCTCTTTTATGGAATTTTATCATAAGAAAATGATACTCCTTTCTAAATAAGATTTAAGTGTCAGGGGGCAGTAGGTTGTAGGAATTGTTATAAGAAGTATCAATCTATAAGATTAAATGTATTAAAAATTATGCTATAGACACAGAAAGTAGATAAGTATGGCAGGAATTAAGTATCACACCAACGCTAAGACGACAGTTCAAACACATAAAATAATTAAAGAGTCAAAAGAGACTATTGAATCATTAGCAAAACAGTTTAATCTTACCAAGGCAACTGTCTCAGAATGGAAGCATAGAGAAGAGTTGACAGACAAGTCCTCTCGTCCACATCATATACGGACAGCAATTGAACACACAAAAATCATACTTTAGCAATCTTAAACGACCTTTGGTGGGTTTAATTTGTTGATGATTCGGAAAAGTCGAGTATCCAGAAGTCATTCATTCTGGATTTGATACAGCGATATACAAAATTGAGCCAGATATTGGTTCTATCGAGAATCCAACTGTCAGAAGAAATTACAATCCCTTCTTGACTCACAATTATAGCATCTGGATTGTCAACCACTTCTGCATCCCAGGTCCATCCGTATTCGTTGGATAAATCTTTCAACAGTTGAGCCAATCTTTTACTGTTGGAAATGGGTTTATCAAGAAACCACTGGACATGAGAAGGCTCATAGGCAGAAAGATTTTCTCCTATCCACTTTAAGGCAGGTATTGTTTCTTCAACCTTGTGATATGAGCCGTGTAGACTTGCTATGTCCCTGATACATTTATCTCTTCCACAAATTAAAATTCCACCTGATAATAGGCTCTCAATTGTAATTAATAAATTATACCCATCTATGAGGAAGGTGTATCCCTTTAATGATTTATTTCCTGCTTCGCTTTTATGGCGATTATATAGAGACAAATCAGAACAGGTGGCTAGTTGGACTGCAATCCGTTGGCGGTCTTTTAACTGGTAATGGTCTCCTACGATTTTTATTGCTGCTTTTTCTGAATAATTTCGGGTATATAAATACGAAAGGTCTTCTACTGCCTTTTTCAAAGTTGGCATTTTATTAGGTGTAAAAAATCTTTCGTCTTCTGGATTTTTTCCTCTGTGCCGTTGTCGAGTCATATTAATTTCTTGATATTAATTTTCAGGTGCTTTTGTATCGCTACTATCAATTAGTGGTTCGGTGCTGTCTGGTGCAAGCCAAAATTCCTTCCACTCCTGCTTCCATTCATCCTCCGTTTCTGTGAGATATGCAATAATGCCATAGTAGACTTCTTCAAAAGTAAATTGCAATGACTGGCTAAAAGTTTCTTTCCATGTATTGCGCCTTACAATGCCATAAAAGGTAGATAATTTCTTTAAATGTTTTTCAACGGCTCGAAATGGACTGTATACCCCTGAAATTTTTAGGAATGCTGATGGGTTCATGTTCCCCACATAGTTAAGCCAGAAATCGTTTGGTTGCCATAGTGTAGGGTTCACTTTTTTTTGTTCATCTTTATCCATACCATATTCTCCATTTATACAAATTTGGGTTAGCGACGCCTTTTTATAATCCTTTCTATTTCTCTTTCTGTCTCTCTACGCTCTATTGCCTCGCGTTTATCAATAAGTTTTTTACCACGGCAAAGACCGATTTCTACCTTAACCAAACCATTCTTAAAATATACTCTCAGTGGAATTAGGGTCAGCCCTTTTTCTTCTATTTTTCTGCCTAATCGAAAAATTTCATGTTTATGAAGTAATAATTTTCTTGGGCGATTAGGCTCATGGTTTGATATATTTCCCTGCTCATAGGGGCGTATATAGGCATTCACAAGAGATAATTCCCCTTCTTCATAATCAACATACGCGTCCTGTATAGACATACTTCCAGAAGACCGAAGCGATTTTACTTCTGTTCCTTTTAATTCCATGCCTGCTTCATATCGTTCAAGAATCTCATAATCGAAATGGGCACGCCGATTCTGAACGATAAGTTTTTCTCCACTTTGTCGTGGCATAAGTTGGACCTTCGTTGTTACATATTATTTGCTATCACTTTGTAGGCGAGGTCCCCAAGATGGACCCTGACACTCCATATTTAAGTTAGGAATACGTCGTTCTTCTCCCGTTTTCACATTAACAGTCCACAATTCCCAGCGGCCATTTCTTGTGGAACAGAACATCAAATGGCGCGAGTCCGGCGACCATGTTGGGGATTCGTTATTTCCATAGGAATTCGTCATTCTGCGAGGATTTGAGCCATCTGTATCCATAACATAAATTTCAAAACCTTCTCCTCTTTGTTCTACAACATAAGCAATCATTTTCCCATCAGGCGACCATGCGGGGTCATAGGAATTGCCTCCCTGATATGAAATTCTGCGAGGTTCGCTTCCATCTACCCCCATAAGATAAATCTGCGGATTTCCACCACGGTCACTTACAAACACCATTTTTGAGCCGTCGGGAGAAATAGAAGGGGAAGTATCTGCATCTTTGTTTCTCGTAATTCGTTTTGGGTCACTTCCATTCATATTGCGGATATAGAGTTCCATATTGCCATCTTTACTTAAAGTCATGGCTAATTGTCTCCCATCGGGAAACCATGCAGGAGATGAATTCAAGCCTACCTCTTTAGATAAGGGGGTTACTTTACCTGTCAGACGGTCAAAAATGTATAGGAAAGAGTATCGGTCTTTGTATGACAAATAAGCGATTTTTGTCCCATCGGGAGAAAATTTTGGTTTGATAGAGATAGAGCCATGTTCTGTAATCTGTTTCACATTTGCCCCGTCGTAATCTGAGATAAAAATTTCCTTATTCTTGCCCTTAATTCCTGTAAAACAAATCTGACTTGTTCCTACACCCGGAATGCCATCAACATAACCAATAACCTCTTCAGAAAAACGGTGTGACGCTAAACGGGCATTAGATATATCTACATGGACCTCTTTCCCAACGACTTGATTAGATGAAACAAGGTCTAATAGTCGAAACTGGCACAAATATTTTCCGCCTTCCTTTTTGACTAATCCATACAACAAAAATTCGGCTTTTGTAGTGCGCCATGCGTCAAAATTCAGGTTGGCTACATCTTTGTCTAATGCAATAAAACCTGTAGGATATAACTCCCTTGGCAATATAAGGAAAAGACCTGAAAATTCCAAATCATAAGTCATTACTTGAGATAATTCCACTGCAACACCACTTAAATCAGGGGTATCAGGACAAAAGGGAGGGATTGCTATCAGAATTCTCCTATCTACTCCTCGAACAGATTGGATTCGGATTGCATCCTGTGCGTTTGCATAAGGAAACAATCCTATTAACAAGAAAGGAAACAATAAAATATAAATAAAAAAATTATTTTGCATTTTAAAACTCCTCATTTAATAATCCATTATTAATTCAAAGATATTATAATCAAAACTAAACAGGGATTACATAAATACCCCTTTGAAGAAAGGCTTTCTCTGCTTATTGCAAAGAAAAGGTATAAACTATTAATTGTTCGTCCTTGTTAAAACTATCTGGAAAACGAGGGAAAGGAGCAGCGAGCAATATAGCCTGCACCCCTGATTCTGCCAGAGTAGGGTCGCTTGCCTCTTTTGTAACTTTTGGCTGTTCTATTAATTCTCCATTCCGATTTATCCAAAAGGACACCTCAGCAACATTGTTTTCATTATCAATCTTAATCCCATCTGGAACGACCCAGACATCTTCAATTTTTCTCTGCACTTGTCTTGCCCACCATTCCAATTCTGGTGGTAAGAGATTAGCAACTTGTGCCTTTGGACCGGCTGAGGGAGTAATAGGGTCTTGTTTTTTATCAGTCTGCTGGTTTTTTTGAGGTTGAGTTGATTCCTTTTTAGGTTTAGGGGACTTTGGCTTTTGTGGTTCAGGCTTTTTCTCTGTTTGTTTCTTCTCCGGTTTAGGTTCCGGCTTTGGCTGTTCGGGTTTCGGTTGTTCAACCTTAGGTTCCGGCTTTGGCTGTTCGGGTTTCGGTTGTTCAACTTTAGGTTCCGGCTTTGGCTGTTCTGGTTTTGGTTGTTCAACCTTAGGCTCAGGTTCCTTGGTCGCAGGTGGGGTCACTTGTTCTATTGAGTCATTTGGCACAGGACTTTCCAAAGACACTTGAAACACAAGTGGAATTGGCTCGGGCGATTTAATCTTATAAAAAAAGAATGGGAGAAAGATTGCTAAATGTAGAATTATCGAAAAGAAGAAAGCCCGTCTTATTCTTTTCGAATCATCTTTTCTTTTCCAATATTCTTGATATATCCATTGCATTTTTATTGTTACTTTTCCTAATTAGAAGACATTATAATACCATAACAAGTCTTATTTTTTATTTCCTTAATATTTTATTTATATTCTTGCAATTAAAAAAATTCTAATTTTTGACAAATTTAATGACAAAGATATATAAAGAGAAAAGAATTTATATTTAAACGCATACCAAATTAAAAAGATAAAACATTGTGGCAAGAATGAAAATATAAAATGAATATCAATAAAGAAAACAGTTATCAAAAAAGTGAAAATAGAAAACCTATCTTTTATTTAGTTGTTTTTATTCTATTTCTATTACTCAATTTTCTTATTATGTTTATAGTCTATTCAATAGGCATTGAACCTATTTACAGACATATTACTCCTTTCTATGCACTCTGGAAGCCGATACATCATTCATATTTATTTTCTTTACAATTACCACTTTCTATTTTAATAGGCACAATTTTAATATACTATGCAAACAAATTATCCTACAAAATCCTGATTGCTTCTATCCTATCTATTCTGTATGTCATTTTTTATTTTCTTTTAACAAAAAAAATTTCTTCTCAACTTATATATGAACTTGTTGTATTATTAACTGTAACTTGCATCCTCCCTTACTTAACAAATATATGTTTCAACAAAAAGGTTGAGAGTTTTAAAAATATCTGGATTCTACTTGTAGGTATATATCTTTTTTATATCTGTATATCATTTGAAGTAGCAGCAATTCGAGGCGGAATAGATGTTATATCTCAACCTTATCAACGAACTAAGTATGAATATATCGGTGATATAGGTATTACTAAAAGCATTTATGAATTGTTTAATCGTTATCATGAGATTCAGCCATATATGTCTCTCCATGCAAGACTGGCTCCACCGGGTCCTTTATCCTTGCTCTGGCTAGTTTCTTACCTCATTGGTAATTCGCCATTATCTCTCTCTATTTTTACAGTATTATTTGGTGGATTAGCCATTTTTCCTCTATTTTTGTGGATTAAAGAATTATCGGAAAAACAGGTTAAAACAGCCCTCGGAGGGACATTGTTATATGCAATTATTCCATCATTAGTGTTGTTCTGTGCTACTTCTACTGAAATTTTGTATATGCCTTTCCTCTTTCTATCCCTATGGGGTTTTGAAAAAGCAATAAACAGCCATTCCATTTTATATATATTTTTTGCAGGTATACTGTTTGCAATACTATCCCTTTTTAAGTTCACTCTATTATCCGTAGCCATTTATTTTATTCTCCGTGGACTTTTATCCTTGTATGAACGGAAAACACCTTTTTTAAGACTGGTATTATTATCTTTATCCATGTTAATAGGCTTCTTCTCTTTCTATCTTATCCTTTGTTCTTTTACAGGCTATAAGCCAATACGGGTTTTTCTACAATCACAAAAAATGTTTAATGAAGATATGTTTGCATTGCAATCTATTTCACCACGATATTCCCTCTGGTGGTTTAAACTTTTTACTCCCTGGTCATGGATTTACTTCACAGGCATTCCCATATTTCTCGGTTTTCTGTTCCAGATAAAAACAACACAAAAACATGACCTGCTGGAATATTCTTTATTTCTTGCGACCTTGCTTGTATTGGATATTGCATATATTGCACCTGGAGAAGGAGAACGCTCTGCTCTATATATTTTTCCATTTTTTTTAATACCTGCCCTTCGCTACTGGGGAACCAAATCAAAGGATAACCCAAATCTTATGATAATAGTCTCAGCCTTCATGATATTTCAGGCTGTGCTGACAGAATCCCTTTTTTATACTTATTGGTAATTTATTTTTTTGCTGTCAGTTAGTATATTGTGAAAAGTCTCAAGGGACGACGACCCAGGCGCCCGGGGTGCATTTGTCGCCTAATTTTTGTCCAAGAGGACTGTTTTTAACTTTTTGAAAATCCTCATTATTTTCAGGAATTTGAATTATTTGCCCTGATTTTGCACGCTGTATCCGTTCTAATGCATAGATAGATTCTACTTTCGATATAGACATATCAGGTATGTTCTTGTTTAGATTAGCGATTTCCTTATATAAGGCTTTGCGGTCTTTATTTTCATCTGAGAGCAATCTTTGTATTTCATTCTTGCGTTCTGCTTCTTTGAGTGCATCACATTCTTTTAGTTCAAGGTATCCCCGATTATTTTCTGCAACACATCCCTGATTTTTTAAATTCTCAATGTCTGTAAATCGTTCACGCATGCGGTCAGCAATTTCCTTTGCCAACGGTGACACTGTAACCAAAGTTTCTGCATAAGCGGGTGTAAATATTTGGAAATATGAAATTACCTTGCTCGTCTTTTCTTGATTATTATTGTCTGTTTTTACAGGTAGTTCATCTGTTTTCTTTTCAACATAATCCAGGAGGGTGCCTGCTTGTTCCTGCACCTGCCGAATATCTAATGTAATATGTGCCTCGATAGTATGTTTGGTTTCTAAAACGCAGTTAATACTTAAAACAGTGCCTAATACAAAAACCAGAAATGCTATCTTTTTCATATTCTTTCCTTTTCATTTTTGTTGCAATATATTTAGACGAATCTAATTATAATTATATTTCATTATACAAATTATAATAAATATTGCAAAATACAAAAACATTTTAAATTTTAACTCTATATAGTTAAATCATTTGTGTTATATAATCATATTCACATTATTTAATATATTTATAAAAGGAAGAATATTTTTTAACTTTGTATTTGTTTAGTTAATGAAGTTCCATATTTCAACCATTCTAATGATGGAGAATGATAACAATGAAAAAGGTAAAAATAGCACTTTTTGATACAAAAAGATATGATGTAGAGGTTTTTAATGAATTAAATGAAAAATATGGATTTGAAATTAAATATATTGAGAGCCACTTAAATAGCGAAATGGCATTATTGGCTAAAGGTTGCAATGTAGTTTGTGTATTTGTGAATGACATTATTGATGAAAAAACGATTAAAGTATTGACAAAATTAAAGATTGGATTGATTGTTTTAAGGTGTTCAGGATATAACAATGTTGATTTAAAGGCAGCTTGAGTTATCTATTAAAAAATTCTGATGTGATTTCATTGCACTGTCCGCTGAATGATGATACCTTTTATTTGATTAATCGGAAAACCATCAGACTTATGAAAAATTTCGTAATGATAATAAATACTGGTAGGGGTAGTTTAATTAATACAAAGGATTTAATAGATGGGTTAAAATCGGGCATAATTGGATATGCTGGCCTTGATGTTTATGAAGAGGAGGATAAATATTTTTTTGAAGACTACTCTACCAAAGTAATCAGTGATGACTTACTGGCAAGGCTTTTAACTTTTCCAAATGTTTTAATAACATCACATCAAGCATATTTTACTAAAGAAGCAGTTCATAATATTGCAAATGATACTTTGGAAAATATTAGAAGTTATTTTGCAGAAAATAAGTTAGAAAATGAAATATGTTATTTTTGTGGTAAGGATTGCATAAAAGAGAAGAGAGGTAGATGTTTTTAATTTGGCATTTGTTTAATTTAATACACAGATAATTATTTTGTCTGTGTTCGTAGTCTTCTTGCAGATTCTAAAATAATTGCTTCCGTCTCTTCCCAGCCAAGGCACGGGTCTGTTATACTAACGCCATACTCGGGAACTTCGCCTGGTGGTGGAAAAGGTTGATTGCCGGGTTTGAGACTGCTTTCCAGCATAGCACCCAACAGGAATGGATTCCCTTCAATTCGTTGCTGGATTACATCACGCAATACATGCACCTGTAAGGTATAGCGTTTTCCACAGTTTGCATGACTGCAATCTACTACGATTCGTGGAGGAAGTCCTGCCTTCTGCATTCGTTCTATGCTTTCCACAATACTTACGGGGTCGTAGTTAGGTCTACCTCTCCCACCACGAAGAATAATATGAGACATAGAGTTGCCTGCTGTCTCTATTATACAGGTATGTCCATCGTCATCAATACCTAAAAAGTGATGACTTCCCTGAGCAGAAACCATTGCATCAATGGCTATCTGTAGATTGCCGTCAGTGCTGTTCTTAAAACCAATCGGCATTGAAAAACCACTTGCCATCTCTCTGTGCGTTTGTGATTCTGTCGTCCTCGCTCCAATAGATGCCCAGGACACTAAGTTAGATATATATTGTGGGACAATCGGGTCAAGCAGTTCTGTCCCAGTAGGCAATCCTATTTCTGCTATATTTATTAAAATTTTCCGTGCAAGTCTTAGTCCTTTGGCGATATTATGAGTATTATCTAAATCAGGGTCGTAGATAAGTCCTTTCCAACCCAAAGTGGTTCGTGGCTTTTCAAAG
>DAOOVZ010000125.1:0-8892 GCA_035370665.1 Candidatus Hydrogenedens sp. | reverse complement strand
GGAGTTGTGATATGAAAGTTCCAATGGTAAATTTGCATGCACAATATGAATCCATGAAGCAAGAAATATTAGCAGCAATTATGGAGGTTCTTGAGACACATCAATTTCGCGATGGAGTCATTCTTGAACGGTTCGAGGAGGAAGTAAAATTATTTGTTAAAAGTTCTTATGCCATAGGTGTAGGTTCAGGAACAGACGCTTTGATATTAGCCTTGCGGGCATTGGGACTGAAACCTGGCGATGAAGTAATAACCACTCCATTTTCATTTATTGCTACTGCAAGCAGTATTGTGTTGGTGGGCGGAGTGCCCGTATTTGCAGATATTGAACCTGAATCCTATCACCTGAATCCAAAAAAGGTAGAAGAAAAAATTACTGAACGGACACGCGTGATTTTACCAGTGCACTTATATGGTCAATGTGCAGATATGCCATCGTTTTTAGAATTAGCCAAGCGTCATTCTCTTTACATTCTGGAAGATGCTGCTCAGGCAATTGGTGCAAGTTTGCATGGAAAAATGGCAGGCAATTGGGGGACTGCCGCTGCGTTTAGTTTCTATCCTACCAAAAATCTGGGAGCGATGGGTGAAGGTGGATTAATCACAACTAACAATGCAAAAATAGCTGATTGCATTTTTCTATTGCGTTGTCATGGGTCGAGGAAATCATACGAGCATGAACTTATTGGGTATAACAGTCATCTACATACCTTGCAGGCAGGTATATTAAGTGTTAAACTTCGTTATTTAAAAGCGTGGAATGAGAAACGCCGTGAACTTGCAAATTACTATACAGAACGGTTAAAGGAGCTTCCTGAATTACAACTTTCTATGGAACGCGAGGGAAGTTATGCAGTTTATCATCAATATGTAATTCGCATTCCGGAACGAGACCGTGCGAGGGAATTTTTACAAAAGTTAGGAATTTATACAGCCGTGTTTTATCCAATACCGATTCATCATCAGCCCTGTTTCCAGGAATTTTCATCAGCCTGCGAACAGTTTCCAGAAGCAGAGAAGGCAGCTAAGGAAGTATTGGCGTTACCTATTTATCCTGAAATGTCTCTTGAAGAGATTGATTATGTTATTGAAGGAATTAAATCTTTTTTAGTGAGTAAATGATAAAAATGGGGCAGGGACTATACTCGCACCCTGTGTAGAATTATGAACAAATACAGAGGCTTCAAGTTCATCCGAAGTTAATGGTTGACGACGGTTAACAAGTTGAGAATATTCATCTGACGAAAGCCAATCTTGCAAGGCTTTTTTGATTGTAGGCACATCCGAGTTCAAACAAAAACTTATAATAACTCCACCTAATCCTGCACCTGTTAAGCAGGAACCCAACGCACCATTCTGATTTGCAATATCTACTAATCTATCCAGAATAGGAGTGCTTGCGCCAAAATCGCCTGTGAGGGAATAGGGTGCTATTTGGAGATTCTCATAGACAAATAGCGTGTCGTCGTTTATATCTCGATGGAATGGCCTACCAGTAGAATCTATCACACGGTCGCCGTTATGTCCCAGAATCATTAAATATCCCGCCATTGAAATATCGCCCTTTTGCAGTGCTTCAAAAAAGTGGCGAGCACGGATTGTCTCACAAATACCGAAGACCAGAGGTCCACGAATGGGGACTTCTCTGGGATATTCCTCTTCCGGCAAATGGCTATAATATCGTTCAAAAATTTCCTGAATGCCGGGAATATTAAATTGATGGAATAATGCGTCCACCGTTAATGTATGTGGAATAGAGCGGAATAATTTGTAGAGTTCACTCGTGCCACCTAATCGTTCTGGTGAAAAGTCGTCAAGGGTCTGAAAACTGTCTATCTGCTCTGGGCTAAATCCCTGAGTTTTCATAATCTCTTTTAATATTTGAAGAGCCACAGAGTAGGCAAAGCGATTTTTGTTATAGGATGCGGCATGTGTAGAACTAATATCTCGCCGTGTTCTGGAATCTGCAATGATAATACTCAAATCACCTGGAAAAGGTAGATATTTTTCTTCAAGGATTTGAGCCGTTCCAGGATGAAGTTGCACCCCAAGAAGAGTATCTTTCTTTCCCAATAATTCTGCTGTCTGGTCACTAAGCCCACTTCGAGCGCCTGTAAACCATTCAGCGTCCTGCACCATTTTTAACTTTGTCGTGGTATCAAAATCCAGTTGGTTGGTATACATAATTGCTTGCAATAACGACAGGCATAGAGCATGAGAGGAACTTAAAGCAGAACCTTCTGGAATATCGCCGCCTACTACCGCCTCTAAACCTAATGAAATGGGTTTATGGGTTTGATGGGTAGTTCTGAGTAATACTCCTGTGATGTATTTGTGCCAGTGAACAGAAATATCAGAACAATTATGTGCATGGTGGCAGATATTGCTCCATGAGGATTCTAACGGAAATTTGTTTTGCAGGGAGTTAAAAGAGGTATTTAGGGGTTTATGCTCTGGTTCTAAATTGTGTATAAAGAAATTATCATCTTCGCGAATATGTCCTACCAGAACTACCTCTTGCTCGATGGTCATCAGGTTCAAAAAACCACCATGTGTATCCACATGCATACCGCGTAAATTAATTCTGCCGGGGCATCTCGTTATGAACACAGGCTTATCACCAAATACTTCAATAAATTTCTGCAATACCTGAATAATTAGTTTTGGGCGCGTCTCCCCTGCCTTTCCATAAATATCATCTAAATATTTTCTGCGTTCAGGAGTATCGTATGAAAAGAAATCTATCCATTTGCTTGCAAATAATGTCATGGTGTATAAGTAGTTTTTATATTGTATTTTTCTTTAAGTTCTTGTAGTTCTTGTATTAATTCCGTTTTTTCACCCTCACGAATGATTCTACTTATTATATAGAATGCTTTATGGAAAGCCCACCTTTGAGCAATCTTAAAATCACCCGAGACTGACTTTGTCAAATCAGCACGAAAGATGACTTCCTTTTTCTTGCCTGCTGAAGTTCCTTGAAGTCGAAAAACAAAGTTTTGATTGATTTTAGGGTCGAATTTTCCATAGATAGTTACAGGCATATCTTGATAGAAATTTGGCAGGACAAAGGGGTAAACTTCACCTCGCGGTATGGACCCGAAATCCATAGATACATCAATAAGTATAGGATTTTGTATCTTCTGGAAGGATTGTGGAATACCTGACGCAATCTGTTCAATGTCGTTCTTGACTACGGAAAAGCCACGATTGAGATAAGCAAGTAATTCGAGGAGGTATCTGTCCACTGTCTTACCGCCACCGAAGGTATAAATTTCATATCTACCCTGATTTTCTAATGTAAGGTTAGCTATAATAGCGCGTGTGTCGCGAAGACCAATTGTAGGTTTCCCATCAGAACATAACCAGAGAATATTAGGCAAACCTGCTGTTGTAGGGATTTGAATTAATTGTTGCATGGAATTGAAGACATCAGTCTGTCCAGTAGAAGTTATTTGCTGTAAAAAATTTAAACCTAATTTTTTATTGTCAGGTGTAGCCTTTATATATCCCTCTGTAAAAAATGTGGGTCGTTCTCGAAAAAGGATAATATTGAATAGGTCATCATCGCGAAGTTGCTGTAAGGCGTCACGAACCCCACGAACAGTTAAGTCAAGTTTCCGTTGACCAATACTTGCAGAACTATCAATAACAAAAGCCACTTGCTTATGCAGAGGTGTAATCTTTGCGTCTTTTTTGAGTGATATGGTTAATTGGAAAAAGCCTTGCATTTTTTCCTGAGGCAAGTAAGTTTTTAATTGTAATTCAAGCAAGTCATCCCAAAATTCATACTGACGATTTTCTTTTTCCTTTTTGGTTTCCTCAATAATAGGCTGTTGGATAATTTCTTGTTCTAATGTCTCTTCAAGAGAGATAGACGGTTCAACAGTCTCCAGAGCAGGTGTTAAAATAACTGGCGGTTGAGCAATTTCTCCTGTTGTTTCAGGTCCCGTCTGTGAAGATATAGGCATTGTTTCTGAAATACTTGGTGGAATAGATGAAGGAAGAGATGTTCCTCCTGTTGAAGAGATTGTGCCTGGAATAGAAAAAGATGGCGTTTCACCCGGCTGCATAATATTTTCTTCGGCAGGCGGTAATAATCGTCTTGCAATGGCAACCGAATCTTTATCCGACTCTTTTTCAACTGTAAGTATTTTTTCTTCTATACTCTGAATCACCTCTTCTGGAGTTAGGGGTTCTGTCTCCCGGCTTAATGCTTCTGTGCCTGCTTGTCTGGCTAACTCTTCTTTCTGAGTAGATATAGAGGAAGGTGGTTCAGGTATTTCCATCGGAGGTAGTAGTTCATCAACAAACTTATGAAAGGAAATAGGACGAGTTGATAACGAAGTGCTGACAGATTCCTCTATTTGCTGTGAAGCAGATATGTTCTCATCTACCACATTCACTTTAATTAGATGAGTTGAGAAAATCGGGCTGATATAAAACATAGGGACATAATGCGAGCTATAAATTATAATAATATATATAATCGTGCTGATAATAAGACTGATAGCAAAACGAATTTCCTTTCCTCTCAGAGATTTTTGAACTCCTGAGAATGGAGAATTAACCTTTTTTGCATTTGTATTTGCCATAAACTTATCCTGGACTGGTGGAAAGAGTAGCCGTATTACTTTGTTCGCCTGAAAGAAGTCCTTTTATTTTTTCAGACAAAGGATGCGATGGAAAATCGTCTAATAATTCCTTGAAAGCACGCTGAGCATTTTCCTTCTGGCCAATTTTTAAATAGCAGTTACCTGCACGCCATAAGGCTTCCGGTGAAAGTTCCGGATGAAGATATAGAATAGCAACCTTTAAGTAGTTCTTACCTGCCTTCTCAAAATCCCCTTGATTTTCGTAAATCTCAGAAAGGCGAAATTGAGCACGCGCACTGGTTTCACTGCCTCCATTGTTTGCACAGCGCTCATAAAATTCTAATGCTTCTGGAATTTGATTTTTCTGCTCATAAATCTGGGCTATTCGGAATAGTGCTTCTGTAGCGGAAGTAGATGGGGGTGATAGGTCTATTACTTTCTGGTATTCCTTTATGGCTTCATCTATTTTCTCTAAATTCTGGATACACTCCGCATAACGAAATTGTAATCGTTGGGGTGCGGGATAATCCTTTAATACCTCCTGCATTCGTTTTAGGACTTTACGAGCCTCATCCCACTTTTTAGCGTCGAGATAATACTGGGATAACCAGGCGAACTGTTCTTCTCCCGTCGTAATTTGTGGATAATCAGTTATTGTTTTAAGTAGGGCTTCTGCCGCTTTTTCGTAATCTTTCATTTCATAATAGGCGATTCCAATCGTATACCATGCCTGTCCTACAATCTCTGGAGGTGGATTTTGAGCCAATAAATTTTGCAAGGCGTCAATTGACTTCAACGAGTCCCGTTTTGCCTTCAAGTAATAAACCCCAGACTTTAGTCTCATCTCATAAGAATACTGGGATTGTGGAAATTTGTTTATAAAATCTTGATATATCTGGAAGGCTTCTTCTGTTTTGTTCAAACGCTCATAACAACTTGCTAATCGAATTAATACCTGCTCTTCCAAAGGATTATTTTGAGCCGTCTCTTTTGCTTTTAAGTAGGTCTTTAATGCCTCTTCCCAATTTTCCTCCTTCCTATATAAGTCTCCAGAACGGAGGTAAGCAGAGATAGCAAGAGGATGTGTTGGATATGTCTGCACAAATCGGTTATACAACTGGAGTGCAGGTTGCACGATTCCTAATAGTTCTGCACATTCGCCAGACTTAAATAAGGCTTCTGGTGCAAATTTAGAATTAGGGTATTTCTCATACACCACTTGAAATTCTTCCATCGCATCTTCATAATTACCTTCAGCAGTGTAGAGTAAGCCCAATAAAAAATTTCCTTCGGGCTTTAGGGTAGACGCATCTGCTTTATCAAGAAACTCAATAACATTTGCCCTGGCACTTTTGTAATCATTTTTTAAATATTGAATCCAAGCAATTTTATACTGTGCATCTGTGGCATAAGGAGTGTCTGGAAATTGCTCTCGAAGTGAGGTGTAAAAAGTCAATGCTTCATCTAATTGATTTTGTTCCAACAGCGAGTTGGCAAGGATATATATTGCAAAAGGTCTCTTCTCTGCTTTAGGATAATTTTGCAGGAAAAGTTTCCCCTCATTTATTGCGTCGGCAAAACGCTTAGCCTGATACAGTGTCCATAAGTATCCAAAGTCTGCCCTTTCTTTGTAGGGTCCTCCCTTAAACTGTGTTTTTAATGTATTGTAGGCATTAATTGCTCC
This sequence comes from Candidatus Hydrogenedens sp., assembly GCA_035370665.1. Taxonomy (GTDB): domain Bacteria; phylum Hydrogenedentota; class Hydrogenedentia; order Hydrogenedentales; family Hydrogenedentaceae; genus Hydrogenedens. The sequence continues at coordinate 2,614 of DAOOVZ010000125.1, read as the reverse complement.
TTCAAACCAGCCCAATTGTGAATACAGTTCTGCTACTCGAAAATTACATTCCATTCGCAACTCGGGGTCTACCTTTTCATTAGAGGCAATCTCTGACAACATAGAAACGGCATTTTCCGTTTTATTTATCTTTATATAAATCATGCCTAAAATATACTTTGCAAATGGTGTTAAGTCATGGTTTGGAAAGTTCTGCAACATGGATTGCAAAGCAGGAATGGCAGCTTCATAATTTTGTGTCTGTTCAAGTGCACGCGCATAGAAATAAATGGCACGTGGGCGATACTCTGCCGGTGTATCTTCTCCGATAAGTCCCTTTAATGTTTCACAACAATCAGCCCAGCGTTTTAAATAGTAAAAGCATTCTCCTTTTCGTAAAGTTGCTTCTATCTTCTGATTGGGTTCAGATGTCCTTTTAATCACTTCGTCAAAAGCACTGATTGCAGTTTCATATTGTTTCTCTACCAGTGCAGATTTCCCTAAACGAAGGTAGGCTTCTACAATTCGCGGAGAATTGGGATATTTGGAAATAAATTTTTTATATTCTTCAATTGCTTCCTTAAAGAACTGACGACTGTATAAACCATTAGCGAAATCTATTTGCGTATTTTCTTCTGAACTCATGTCAGGAGACTGTGCCTGAGCAGATAAACAAAATATAAATGAAATATTGAGAATAAATAATCTACATAATAACTTCATGGTGGAGATAACCTTATCTTATTGCACTTGAGGTTGATTTGGGGTAAGTTCAGTCGGCTGTGCAGTAGTTTCAGTAGCAGATTCTATCGGTTGATTAGTCTTTTCATTAATTGTTGAAAATGCCACATTCTGTATATTTGCTTTCCTGCAGCAATCCAGAACCCTAATAGCATTCCCCAACATGGCATTTTGGTCACCACGAATAATAACAGAACTACCAGGGAAAAATTGAGATACTTTATTTAGTACCTCTTGTAATTCAGCCAAAGTAACCGTTCGGTTATTAACAATAATAGAACCATCTGCTTTTAAATTAATGTAGATTTCACCTTGACTACGTGTCATTGGGACGGAGGTTTCTGCTGTGGGCAGGGTTATATCTATTTCTGATTCTAAAACGCCATAAACCGTCGTCGCCATAAAAAAGACAAGAGTCAAAAATACAATGTCAATAAGCGGAGCCATCTGAATTGGTTCAGGTTCTTCTTCATATTTTCGGCGGATTCTCATGATTGTGCCCCTTTCGCAATAAGTTCTACAAGTTCACTGGCAATGGCTTCTACTTCCGCTATAACTCGATTTAATCTACCCCGCAGGTAAAAGTAAATTGCCATAGCAGGAATGGCTACTGCTAAACCTCCTGCGGTTGTCACCATTGCCAATGCTACGCTGTATGCCATCGTTAAGCCTTTCACTTGTGCATCGTTAAAAGCAATTGCTCCGAAGGCTTGCATCATACCCCAGACTGTCCCCAGCAAGCCCAATAAAGGTGCTAATACAGCAATATTATTTAGATATGAAACCCGCTGCCATAGAAAACTTGCACCGCGTTCCCCTTCACTTTCCATCGCATCCTGAATTACATAACGGTCATGTCCAACCAATTTTACCCCTGCAAAAACCATCTGTGCAATCAATTCATCTCTACCTTCGCATAGTTCCATAACTCCTTTATAATCGCCTTCTTGCAAGAGATGGAATAAACTGCGGATTAAGGTGGGCGGCAATTCGCGTCGTGGGGTCAAAGTAAACAACAGATAGAAAGCCCATACCAATCCAATAAAACCTAATGCAGCTGTTATCCACAGTATTGTTCCACCAGCCATTATCATATCCCACAGGGTCAGGTTCTGTTTCATAGGAGGAGGGGCTGGACTTGTTTCTGGACTACTTTGTGCATAGGTCAAAAAAACAATACAAAAAATTCCTAATAGCAAGAATAAAACTACCTTTTTGTTTCGCATGAACAATGTTCCTTTTTTATGATTTTTGTGAAATTAGATTATATTTGAATATTATATTAATTATATACTTTTGTAAAGAAATAAGTTGCAAAAACCTTTATATATTTAAACGGTTAAAGAGAAAATTTATTAGCAAATGAGGGAGAATATTAGTTTTATCAGGTATTACAAAAAACACGCCAATAAGATACACTAATAAAAAAGCAAAGGAATTTTTACTCTTATTACAAAATCAAAAGCATCTGTGTTTTTTTGACTAAAATTGATAAAAATACCAGAAAACTATATTTTTTGGGCTCCCTGAATGAACAAATCCATACGGCGTGATAATTCTTTTAAATGGTTTTCATCACCCAGAGGGAATTCCTCTGTAATCCAGCCTGTATATCCTACCTCCTGTAAGGCTAAACGAACCTCCGCAAAATCTATATCCCCTTCATAGGGCAGATTGCACCACTGGTAGCCGTTGCGTTTGAAGTCCTTTATATGCACTTTGACAATTCGATTGCCAAGTGTCCGTATCCAATCTTGTGGATAGCCAAATATAACCACATTCCCCATATCAAAATAAGCACGAACAAAAGGACTGTTGATTTCATCAATATATTGGCGAAAATCTAATGGACTGAGCAAAAATTTGTTCCATACATTTTCAACGGCAATAATAA
>DAOOVZ010000124.1:0-9022 GCA_035370665.1 Candidatus Hydrogenedens sp. | reverse complement strand
TTCTTTGTGATACTTCTTTCTAAAAATGTCCATGCCTTTTTGTTGGAAAGCTGTTTTCCTGCACAACTTAACCATAACTGTTCTGGGTCTTTCAATTCACGAATAAGTTGAAAACTGAATAAGGATAGTATGAGGATGATAATGCACCAGAAAATAGAAATAATCACACCTACTTTTTCATTTGTCTCAAAAATGTATTTTGATACAAAAAATATAAGAGCAATAATATTCAATAGGATAAAATATCCACTGTTGCATATATTAATATCTAATCCTCTAAAGATAGGGAAATAGATTGTGCTTATCAGGAGTAAAAAACATAAAAGTAATAAAAGTTTTTTCCCTTTTTTATAAAAATAGATAGACATTAATAAGAAGAATAAAATAACTATTATTGCAATGGGTAAACTAAAAATGGAGGTTATCTTAAAAGATTGTAAAGGAAAATAACTTGTTGGGAAAAGGGTAAATATGTATAAACTACTGATTACTTCAAAATATTTAAGTAATGGTGGAAGTGTATATATCTCTTTTTGAGCATAACTCTGGTAAATAGTTATAAATACAAATAGACTGATTAGGACTGTTAATAATAAACTACCATAAAAAAAGAACACACTATTAGAGGATTTATCTTCCCCCCTCCAATAAGAATATGCAATATAGAGAACTGGGATGGCTAATACAACGCTTATAAAATGGCTAAATGTAGCAAGGAATAATAGAATGAATAAAACGACAATAGTTGTTGGATTTAAAGATGATTTTTTATATTTTACACAAGCCAGAATTAATAACAAGGATGTGAAAAATCCAGCAAGTAGCCCTCCCCTATTAATAAGAAATGCTGTGGAATATAAATTTAAGGGGTGAATAAGGAATAAATAGCATAAAAAGAAGGCTAATAATTGTTGAGAGAGTTTTTTACTAAAGCATGTCATTAAATAGAAGAGTAATACAGCATTAATAGTATGGATAAACCAGTTAAAAAGATAATGATAAAATGGCGATGGAAGAATTTTTTGAGTCAAAATTAGAGTAATTGAAGACAGAGGTGTATGAGGTTGTGTCTGGTAAAAGTTTAAATTTTCGCCAACATATTTAGGTATATTATTAAATACATCTTCATCTTTGCCGATAAAATCTCTCTGCCAGATTCCTGAAAAGAGCAGAATACTTATGGCGATTAAAAGTAAAATCCCCCCTGCTTGATATTGCTTTTGATTAAATAATGTTTTGTCATTATCAACGGTTTTGGAATTTTCCATTGTCTACGCAAAAATAACCTAAAAATTTGTAAAATGTTAATTCGTTAAGTGGGAAAGAAAATATATTTATGTTCCAAATGATAATAAATGACCTATATGAAATACAATTAAAGACACGACAAATGCTGCGGTTGTAGAAAAGAACAGTGAGAATAATGGGAATCGGATAGTACCTGTTTCACTCCACATTGTTACGAGAGTCGCCACACAAGGTGCGTATAACATAACAAATATCATCAGAGTAAGTGCTCGTAGAGGATACCAATCTTTGTCGTTAGATATAACAGTGGATAATGAACTTTGTTCATCATCTACTATTTCCATGTTATAAACAGTGCCCAGTGTTCCTACAATTACTTCCTTCGCAGCCATTCCACCAATAAGTGCTATATTAATTTTCCAGTCAAATCCGACATATTTGGTAACAGGTTCTATCGCTTTACCTATGATTCCTGCGACACTGTGCTCAACACTGTTTCTCTCACTTGTTTGTGTGTTATTGTAAAAAGGTAGCGGGATATAAATTAGTGCCCACATAATAATATTTACAGCCAGAATTAATGTTCCTGCTTTTCGGATATATAGCCAGGTTTTTCCCCAGGCATGGCGTAATACGCTACGGAAAACAGGAATATGATAAGGTGGCAATTCAAGGACAAATGGTATCTGTTCACCACGGATAACAAAACGGCTCAATATAAAGGCACTGATAAGTGCTACTATCCAGGATATTACCCACAAAGTTAACATAATAAATGTCCGATTATGCTGAAAAAAAGCCGCAATAAGTAAGGCGTAAACAGGTAATTTTGCACCACAACTCATGAATGGAACAACCAGCATGGTTATAATTTTATCTTTTCGTTCTTGAAATGTCCGCGTAGCCAGAATTCCCGGGACTGCACATCCACCTGCACCAATTCCACCGGAGATAATCAGAGCCAATACAGACCTACCTTGTAATCCGAAGATTCGCATTAAGCGGTCCATTATAAAGGCAATCCGTGCAATATAACCCGTATCTTCTAACCAGGAAATAAGTAGAAAGAGTATAAAGATTAAGGGAATAAAACTTAAAACAGCCCCTACCCCACCGATAACACCATCTGTGATTAGTGAATGTAGTGCAGGATAATCTTTTTCAAGGAAAGAAAATAGTAAGGCTGTGAGTTCAAATATTTCTTCAAACAAGCCGACAGGACTTACCCAACCAGTAGTAAAAGGTATCCATTCCCACTCCTGGGTTGTTTTTAATACAACAAAAAACATTAAGCCTATTACACCGACAAGGATTAATGGTCCTATAATCCGATTGCAAACGATGTTGTCAATTTTTTCTGTGATATTTTGTTTTAATCCCCCTGTATAACTTACACATTCCCGAAGTGCACCAGATATGAAGCCATATCTTCTCAGTGCAATTACTACTGACGAATCTTCGTTTTCATGCTGCTCAATCTCATTAATTTGTTTTTCTATTTCTTTTTCAAGATAAGTAAAAATTGTAACCTTATTTTTTAATTCATCAAGCGTTTGCGGGTCTTTTTCTAATAACTTGACTGCATACCAGCGGGATTTTCCTTTCTCATCTTCGGGCAATTGGCTTGTTAACAGGTCAGATAGGGAATCTACTACATTATCAACTTCATGCCCATAAGTTGTCCGATTTGGTATAAATTTTTGCTGTTCATTGAGGCACATAAGAATTGCCTGTTCTAATTCTTTAATTCCTTCACCTCTATTGCCAACCGTTTTAATTACGGGAACATTCAAAATACAGGATAATCGTTCATAATTGAGATGAATCCCCCTTTTTTCCGCTAAATCACTCATGTTTAAAACGATAATGAAAGGTTTCCCTAATTCTACAATCTGAGTAGTAAGGTAAAGGCTACGCTCTAAATTTGAGGTATCAACAACATTGATGATTAAATCAACATCAGAACTTAAAATTTCTTCCCTTGCGATTCTTTCCTCATCAGTGTAGGGTGTTAATGAATAAATCCCCGGCAAATCTTCAACCCGTATTTTAATCCCATCTGTCTGGAAAAATCCTACTGCTCGTTCTACCGTTACGCCAGGATAATTACTTACCTCTTGAAATTCACCTGTGATGTCGTTGAAAATAGAACTCTTCCCGGAATTCGGATTACCGACAATAATTACTCTGGGTTGTCTGGAAGGGGTTCGACGAGTATATGCCATGCGTCTTTTTTCCGTAAAGCGAGTGAATAACCTCTAAGTTCTATTTCTATGGGGTCTCCCAGCGGTGCTTCTCGACTTACTTTGATTATTGTTCCCGGCGTTAATCCGAGGTCTAACATCCTTTGACGATATATAGGCGGTCCTCCCCTGATGCCGATTATGTGTGCTCTTGTCCCTTCTTCTAATTCACTAAGTCGTTTAGCCTCACAAAGGTTTTTCATATTACATAATTGTTTTCGTTTTTCCATCTATGTTTATTTCCTTGGGTAGAAAAATTCTTAAATTATCATCACATTTAGGTAAAATATGTATGGGGCATTCTTTGGGCTGAGAGTAGGGACACTTATTACAATGACAAAGATTACATTGATTTGATTCTTTGTTAAAAGTCTCTTGCAATGTTTTCCTCACATAGAGCAAGGCAATTAAGACAATTATAGAGACTATTATAAGTTCAGTCATGAAACCTATCCCTCAAAACAGTTGTTTTTTCTCCTTTAAATTTTGTGTCAATTAATTGATTCATCTTTTCTGCCACCTCTTCCAACAAAAGATGTTCAATGAGGCAGGCTTGTTTTGTAGCCGTTTCTTCATCTAATTTTAGAAATGATTGGAAAAAACGAGATAGCGTAATAAAATTACTATCTATATCATTTAATTTCTTATTTCCCTGCGGAGTTAGTTGTAGAAATCGTTCTGGTCGAATCTCTTCAACCAATTGGAGCGATTTTAACTGTGCCAGAGCAATTGATACAGCACTTCGAGTTACGCCTAAAAGAGATGCAACATCAGTAGCCCGAGCAAATCCCTTCCATTCATTCAATTCATTAATAGCCCAGAGATAGTGGACTCTTGAATGTGTAATATATTTTAAGTTGTTATATTTTATTCGATGTATGTCCATAGTTTGTTAAATATACTTAACAATATAATTAAAAAAATGGCGGAGACGACGAGACTTGAACTCGCGACCTCTGCCGTGACAGGGCAGCGTTCTAAACCAACTGAACTACGTCTCCACCTTCATTACTATTATATTATATGCCTTCACTAATCTTCAACCTATTGTATGGATTCGATACATATACAACATTTTACATTTTTATATTCTTATGTAGCACAGGCATTCCTGTCTGTTTCTTTTCCATTCTATTTGATTAAGAATAAACTTGAAAAGCGACATAGAAATTGCAAACATATACTAAAAATGCAGTGGTCATGGCGTTTTTCATCTTGTCCTTTTTGGTTTTAAAATTGGGGCTGTCCAAAAATGAACCATGTTGAACATATATTTGCAGTGATAATTAATTGAAACTCTATAATTTCGTCAGCGAGGTAGCGTTATACAATCTGTTTTACAAAGGCGATTAAAGCGATAACGATAATCCAGACGACTGCAAAGCCAATCATACTTTGGCGGGAAGGATATGGGATTTCTAAACTTTTAACTGGGAATAATTTTTTTGGGGTTACTGGCTCTACATCAGGAGGAAGCGTAAAGGGTGCAATATGTTTTTCGCCTAATCTGACTGGTGTATGAATGCAGGTGTAGATACGATTTAATCTTTCTTCAGGAATAGGTTTGGTCAACAGGCTTACGAGAATTCCCAGTGAAAAGCCTGTTGTCAGGTAGAAAGTCATTTGCCAGGATAGGCGTAATTTCCCTTCCCAGAGCATAAATTCTGGTAGATTCTGGATAGCCCACTGTTGGAACATGGGTAGTGAAGTTAATGCGAACACAAAAAAACTGCCCAGCGTGGAAGCCCATGCACCTTGCGAGGTTGTCCGTCGCCAGAATAAGCCTAACCAGAAAATAGGACCCATCATTGCTTGAAGTGAAAAGAATATTTCTAATCCTCTCGGGACATTTGGCACTTGCAGGGCAAATATGATACCCACTATTACAATTACACAGGATACAATCCTTCCAACGGTAATATAGTGATGTTCGGATTTATCTTTGACCCAGTAACGGCGATATAAATTTTGAGTGAATAATGCAGATGAGGAAACCATAAAAGCGTCGCATGAAGACATTACAGATGCTATAAGGGCGGATATGAATAATCCCAATAATCCAGGAGCCACACCGGGCAAGAAATCGCGTGCAGCCATTCCAAATACCTGGTCTGTTTGTTTCCCTGTAAGATTGGGATAGATAACGACGGCACATAATCCTGTGAACGCCCAGGCAATTGTGCAGAGACGCTTTAATAAATTTCCCCCGGTCAAACCGACTCTTCCGTCCATTTCAGTTTTTCCTGCGGCACAATTGCCCAGGATATGAGGTTGTGTAACAACACCTACTAACGCATTGAAGCAAAGGATAATGATATAAAACAGGTTAATCTCTCCGGGAGCGACTAAACGCAACATGTCTGGATTGCCTATCTTTTCTCTCAAACCTTCCATTCCTCCAACTGCCTGGAAAACAAATGGGAGTAGCATAAAAGAGAAAATAACTGTCAAAATTCCCTGAATAAAATCGGTGATGATTGCTGCACCCAGACCTCCTGCAACTCCATAGAGGATAAAAACACTGCTCATAAAAAGGATGGTCATATATTTTGGTATGACTCCATTTGTCAGGGCTTCAATCGTGGCACTTGCCCCTAATTGTATTACGCCAATGTTTACTGTCAGTTGGATAACCCCAACAATTGCATAAAGAGCACCTACACTGCGACTGAACCGAGCCTCAAAATAATCGCCCATGGTAAGGATACGCATCCGTCTTAAAATAGGCGGAATAAGCCAGTAAAACGGGGTGCAAAATAGCCATAGCCACTGATACCAGATTCCTGAAATGCCGTTGGTGTAAACCTTTGAAGAAACCCCGACTGCGTCATTTCCACTGGTTCCTGCCCCAAATGAAAAGAATACCATTGTTACTTTGCCAAAACGGTTTCCACCCATAAAAAAATCGTGCATATTCCGAATATTCCGCGAAAACCAAATACCGACGAAAGAAATAATGACAAAATAAGCAAAAATAGCAATCCAGTCATAAATCGAGAGTCCTAACATTTATTAACTTTCCTCTACATTTACGAATTTTTATACGGCGAAACGAGGAGTAAAACCATTTCCCCTGATTTCAATATTAGATTGTTTGAAGGAGTTATTGGTTTCGCATCTCCTGATGCAGGGTCTAACCAGATATACTTACCCCGTGCTCGTGTGCTAACTTTTGCCTGAACATTATCCTTCCCTTCATTAAAAAATAAATAGCCATGAATGCCATCAATTACTGCATGATGATACCGTATAGATGTAGTAGGCGGATATAGCAATACATCAATTGACACATTTTTTCTCACATACTCAGTCAATTCAGTTGGGGTATTTGCATGATTTTTTATTTCTGATAATGTTTTTTTATAACTAATGACGCGCTCTGCTTTTATAAAAGGTTCTAATTTTTGGGTAATTTCAAGAGGTATTTTTTCAAAACCATCTACTATCAATAAGGAATATTTCATGGACGCTATCTGTATATAGTCATTTGAAATCGTTGCAGAATTAAGAAGCGTTTCCATATCAAGGTAGAAAAAATCAATCTGATTTTCAAATAATACCCGTGCTGTGTTCCATGGCAGATGATTTACATCGGCTAATATAGCCACATCTGCTACAGGTGTCCCTTCCCCAATAAACCAGCACAATCGTCTGCATTTATCTGCATAATTTTTGTAATTATCCCACCAGACATTATGAGGACCAACATCTGGAGGACGCTCATCTTTTCTGGAACCTTCAATGGAATAATAAAAGGCATGAGGCACTAATAAATCTACACCACGAACCAATAACCAACCCGTAAGCCATTCCATCTCTTCATACTTAAAATTCCAGCCATACGCACCAAAGCATTCATTCATATTTCGCTTGCGGTTATAGTGCAATTTTGCGGAGGCACTACATTTCGGTCCCGTAGATTCAGGACCTTCAATACTATTTACATTAAACGGCTCTACCCATCGCCAGACAATATCCTGTCCGGGTATGTGAAAGTATTTTAATGTATGTATATCCATTGGACTACTGGGATGACCTGTTAAAGCAACGCCATGACTCTCACACCAGTCACTACAAGGCTTGTAAAAAGATTGCTCCAACCTCTTCTGAACAGCGTTAGAAAAATCCTGACGCACTTTTTGTGATTCGGCTGTTTCCTCACCCCAGAGCATTGGAATAAAGGGCTTGAAATCATACCACACAGCGTTTGAAACAAAATCAAGCATTCCCCAGGTCCACGGCACTGCATCTTTAATGGCTCGTCTTCCTAATGGATTGGGTTCATCTGTAAAAATGCCAATAACTGTATTTCCAAAATATTTTTTAAATTCAGAATAATACCTCTCATGAACCAATTGTATAAAAAGGGCTACTGCTTCAAGATTTAAAATATCGCCAGCAGGAGGAGCATCTGGTTCACCATCATCCGTTCCAAAATGGACACCTCGTATCTTCCCCATAGATTGAGTATGCACATATTCATATTCATCTGTGGTAAAAATTATTTCCTCATCATCTTTCAGCGGGATAGAATCTTTCTTCCGTCGTATCAAAGCACGGGCAGCATATTTAGGATTATTCTCAACCACTTTTCCTGCACAAGAGCCGGAGGGATACATACCTTCATCATAGAGAATTATTTTCATATCTTGTTTATGGGCGAATTCAATAATAATCCTTAAAAAATACAGCCATCGTTCTGACATGAAACCAATAGTTCTGGGGAGTCCTATCCGTGGGTGTGGAACAAGTCCATAAACCCCATGATTTATAAAATCGGTTAAATATTTTTGAATTTTTTCTTCCTCTAGCTCGTCATTTAAAAACCAGAAAGGCATTAACGAATACTCACGAGGAGGTTCTTTAAATGTTTTTATTATTAAATCTTTTTCCATAAACAAATGAAACCTGATTTATTTTTGTTTTGTTCAAAAAAATTTCGCATTAAATACTATTATGATGTAAAATATCATATAGAGGAGTAGACCTTAAAATGGTTTCTGACATTAAAATATCGAAAGAGGAGATAAATAAACAAGCAGAACATTCGACTGGGGGTCTACCTACTGATTTTTATAATGAATTATTACAAAAGTATGGCATAACCCTCTACGAAGTTTTTTGGTTTGAGGATGGGATTAATGATACCCAGATTCTTGCCCTTTTACATCAAGTATTAGACCGCAGTCTTGAACAAATTAATTCGCCTTCCCTGCTAACACCCAAAGTATCACTTTTTTTTACAGCACAACGGGTTATCAAAGAACTTAAAAAATCAAGGGGTGATATTTCGCAAAATAAAAATAACGATATGGTTCTATCCAATCCTTTTATTCATACATTAAAACAACTTTCCTCTGAAAAGCGATTTATTTACCTATTAAGAACAAAGGAGAAATTTTCTTATCATGATTTAGAAACAATTATGATTCGGCACAGAGATGAAATCAGCCTATCACTTACAGAAGCAAGGGAATTTTTAAGAATATCGTTAGCAACAGAGCCGACTATCCCATTTTTGCAAGAAGCGG
>DAOOVZ010000123.1:0-9184 GCA_035370665.1 Candidatus Hydrogenedens sp. | reverse complement strand
GTATTAGACTGGTTCCAGAAAGATAAAACTATCTTTAAGGATTCTTTTAATCCCTTATCCTACAACCTATCGTCCCCTGACAAATAAGGGCATGTTTTATGAGACGATTTTTTACCCGTTTTATTCTGGGAGTTTTGTTGCTATTGATCGTTTTGGTTGCAATAATTGTTATTCGAACAGAACTAGCACGACAGCAGAGGGTTGTCCCAATCGAAAGCAAGGAAACAATTTCTCTGACAGAGAAAGAAAAATATGCAGAACGGTTAGCGAAAGCACTCGCATTCAGAACCATTTCATATCAGGAAACGCAAAAAAATGATTGGACTGAATATCAAAAGTTTATAAAGTATTTGGAGGAGGCTTTTCCTGGTGTTCATGCTACTTTGAAGAGGGATATTGTGAATAATTACAGTCTACTCTATACATGGGAAGGAAAAGATTCTTCATTATCTCCTATCCTGTTTATTACTCATTATGATGTTGTTCCTGTGGAACAAGGAACAGAAGGCGATTGGAAATATTCCCCATTTTCAGGCACAATTGCAGACGAGGCTATCTGGGGTCGTGGTGCGTTGGATGATAAAAGTAGTGTTATCGGATTATTAGAATCTGTCAACTACTGGATTCAGAATGGGTATCAACCTGAAAGGACTCTGTTATTTGCGTTTGGTCATGACGAGGAACTCGGTGGAAGAAATGGTGCAAAAAAGATTGCTGAATTAATGAAAGAGCGTGGGATTATGCCTGAATTTAGTTTAGATGAAGGAATGGCGATAAATGAAGGTATTATCCCGGGCATAGAAGGTCCTGTTGCACTTATTGGCATAGCAGAAAAGGGATATTTGTCGTTGGAACTTTCTGTCACTACAAAAGGCGGGCATTCCTCTACTCCACCAGACGAAACATCTATTGGCATTCTCTCTACTGCTATTCAAAGGATAGAGCAACACCGTAAACCTGCTAAACTTGCGGGACCTATCCGCTGGACGCTGGAAGACCTTGCACCTTATATGAATTTCCCGATGCGGGCAGTATGCTCTAATTTATGGCTGTTTAGCGGACTATTGGCAAAAGTATTAGCAACTGTTCCCAGTTCAAATGCGGCACTTCGCACTACCTTTGCACCAACCTTATTCCACGCGGGTGAAAAGGAAAATGTGCTTCCTTTAAACGCATGGGCGGTAGTAAATATTCGAATGCTACCTGACGATAGTTCAGAAGAAGTAATTAATTATATTCGGAAAGCAATCAACGATGATAGGGTTGAGATAAAACCCTTTTCACCAGAAAAGACGGATGAAGCCAGCCCTCTGTCAGACAAAACAAGCGATGGTTACAAAGCCATAGTGGAAACAATTCAGGAAGTTTGGGGAAATATACCTGTTGCCAGTTCACTAACCTTAGGTGGAACGGATTCTACAAATTATGTTGGTGTAGTGAAAAATCTATACCGTTTCCAGCCATTAAAATTTACGATGGAAGAGATAGAATTACTACATGGGACTAATGAGCGTGTAAAAATTGACAACTACTACAAAGGGATAGAATTCTATGTCCGTCTCTTAAAAAAAGTCGGAAAATAAAAAACTGAGAATCGCTTCTATCTTACAATACTGGCTAAATCTATTACCAAAAATGAAATCCTTTTCTGATGTTTAATAGAACCATTACGACTTGAAGACCTGAATTAAAATCCGTAGAATACATTAACATCACATACAAACTTATAAATTAGGAGAAAATCATGAGAGTATCATTGCACACAGTAAAAATAATTGGGCTCATCTTATTATTGAGTATAACACTGATTGGAGCAACTGCTTTTGCAAATGGCCTTCTGGAAGGTCTTGCTAATGAGAAGGATTTCACAGCACAACGAATTTCCAGTTATGACCGTACAGGAGGAAATGCCGACGGAATGCAAGAACAGCCAATTGCTATTGGTGAAACACGGACTTTAGCAAAAATTGAAGGGGCAGGTGCAATAACCCACATCTGGGTTACCATTTCAAGCAAGGACAATAACCATCTAAAAAATCTGGTGCTGCGAATGTATTGGGACGGTGAAGAAAAACCATCGCTTGAATCTCCTATTGGCGATTTCTTTGGATTGGGACATGGCGAATACTACACATATAGTAGTTATCCTATCCAGATTGGCACGAGCAATGCCCTTAATTGCTTCTGGTATATGCCTTTTGCCAAAGGTGCATTAATTACTATAACAAACGAAGGGACAGCCGTATGCAATGCCTTCTATTATTATGTTGATTATCAAAAGCACAATTCAATAGATACCCCAATGCGTTTCCATGCACAATATCAGCAGGAGTATCCATGCAAAGCAGGTCAAAATTACACATTCTTTGAAGCCAGAGGGAAAGGGCACTATGTTGGCGTAAGTTTATCTATACATAACCGTAGTGATGGATGGTGGGGTGAAGGTGATGACATGATTTATATAGATGGAGAAGAAACCCCGTCAATACACGGGACAGGTTCCGAAGATTATTTCTGTGGAGCATGGTGCTTTGGTTCAGCATTTAGTTATCTCTTCTTTGGTTGTCCATTACGCGGTGAACATAAACAAAATGAAAAATGGAATGTTTACCGTTTCCATATAGCAGACCCTATCCCGTTTAAGAAATCTATTCGTGCAACTATCGAGCATGGACACGCTAATGACCGTTCTGATGATTTTAGTTCCGTAGCATATTGGTATCAGACAGAACCTCATGTTTCTTTTGAACCTCTACCTGCCCCAGAACAAAGACTACCCGAACCCGCAGTGCAACAAGCAAAATATTATGAACCCAATGCCTTTGAAATTGAAGGTGGATTGATGACCTTTCAGAACCTTGATGATACAGTCAAAGAACAAGACCTTACTACTTTCGGAAATGCATGGAGCAATGGCAAACAATTATGGTTCACCCCGAGTGCACCGAAGAATTATGCAACTACTGTGGATGTGCCGCCTGAAATGGCTGGTGAAAAGAAAGTAACCCTCTGGTATACCAAAGCGCCCGATTATGGGAAAGTGCAATTATGGGTCAATTCTCAAAAGGTAGCCGAATGGGATGGGTATAACGAAGGTAAAGTCGTGCGAGATTCTATCCAGTTCCCTGTAAAACTAAATGCAGGTCCAAACACAATCGAACTAAGAATCGTAGGCAAAAATGAAAAATCCGCAAGTTATATGGCTGGTTTAGACTGCCTGAAAGTAGAGTGATAAGTAAAATATAATCAATAAAAATCATATTTGTTTTATGAACAGAAAAAAATTCATTGTCGCAGGAGGGGTAGTTGTTGATAAAGATAGGAGAGTCCTCCTGTTAGAACGAGAAGTTTTAAGAGATGGTAAATGGATACATGAGATTCGCCTGCCCAAAGGACATATAGACCAGGGAGAATCCCATGAACAATGTGCCAGACGCGAAGTAGGAGAAGAAAGTGGATATTGGGACACAGAAATCATTGCTGATTTAGGATATGACCAGAGTGAATTCAAATATAAAGGGGAGAACATAATCAGGACAGAACATTACTTCCTTATGCGAGCCGACCCTGATAAACGGGGAGAATCTGCGCCCACAGGAGAAGAAGAAGCACGATTCAGCCCAATCTGGGTCCCTATCGAATCTGCGGAAGCCCTGCTTACTTATCCTTCCGAGCAGCATTTTGTAAAACGAGCCAAAGCACAAATTGAAACAGAACAGTAAAAAAGTTTGATTTTCTTTCTTCAATGTTGTCCGCTAAAATATAGGGGATAAATATTGTCAAATTTTTTAGAAGTTTAGAATGGTAAATTTGCAATTGTTTTATAAGTAGTATTATCTTTTTACAAGTCTATTTGGTTTTGTTAATTTTTTGTAGTGAATTAATTGGAAGGTTCGTATATGAAGAAGGTTATTAAGGTTGTATTGATTTCATTCTTTTGTTTACTAATTGTGCTTTGTTTGTTGGTAGTGGGGCTTATCTTTTTCTATGTGTATCCATCTGTGCAGTATGCGAAAACATACATGCCAAAAATGTCAGGCACGATTACAGCCTCTCATGTTCAGGCGGAACTTGTGATAAAGCGAGATGACAATGGTGTTCCCCATATCTTTGCTCAGAACGAAGAAGACGCATGGTTTGCTCTGGGATATGTTATGGCTCAGGATAGATTATTCCAGATGGATTTGTATCGCCGATTATCTCAGGGACGACTTTCGGAACTTATCGGACCACTTGCAGTGAAATATGACGCTATATTGAGAACATTAAGATTAAAAAAATACGCAGAAGAAATGCTGGCTAAAAATTCGGATATTCTTAATCCATTGAAAAAATCTTTTGATGCGTTTTTGGCGGGTATAAATACTTTTATTGAGCAAGAGCCATTGCCGCCAGAATTTCGCATATTAGGTTATAAACCTGAACCTTTTACACATGTAGATTGTATGTCAACAGCGATGATTATGCCAATTACTTTTGCTAAAGGATTAAGAGAAGACTTTGTAAATTTTGTATTAAAGATGAAATATCCTGACAAAGACTTTTCAGTGCTTTCATGTGGCTATCACCGGGAGAGCCCTGTAACAATTATGGAATCAATAGAAGAAGCAGAGGAATATTTAAAATCGCAAGGACGAAATTTGTCGAACTGGGGTCTGTCAACTGCAAGTTTACAAGGGTCAACTTCTAAAGAGGCAGTAGCAATTTTGGAAGATTTTATTTCTACATGGCAGGATATTGTTGACTTTATGGGAGTGCACCTGGGTAGTAATTCATGGGTATTGTCAGGAACAAGAACAAAATCTGGTAAACCTATTTTAGCAAACGACCCTCACATGGGCTTTTTACAGCCAGGGGTATGGTTTCAGGCACATCTGGTCTATGGTGACTATGACCTTTATGGGTTTTATCTTCCATTAATTCCGGTCCCGCTAATGGGACAGAATTCTAATTTTGCATGGGGATTAACCATGTTTGCTAATGACGATAACGATTTGTATCAGGAAACATTTAGTCCAGAAGACCCGCTGAAGGTCAAATATAAGGGAGAATGGGTCCCTGTAATTGAAGAGACAGAAACAATTAATGTCCGTTTTGGTAAACCTGTAACATTCAAAAGAAGACTAACACCTCATGGAGTCGTTGTATCAGATGTATATAATAAACTTCTTAATTATGATGGTCCAGAACTATCTCTATACTGGGTCTGGCAGCATGTTCCCTATACTGATGTTCTGGGTTTTTATAAGATAAGTCATGCACAGGATTTGAATTCCTTCCAGGAAGGTGCTTCACAAATTACTTCACCGGGAATCAATGTTTCTTATGCAGATAAATTTGGCAATATTGCTTGGTGGGCATGTGCAAAAATACCTGTTCGCCCTGACCATGTTAATTCAAAAAATGTTTTAGATGGTGCAAGTGGTAAAGATGAGGTGCTTGATTATCTCCCATTTGAATTAAATCCACATTTGATAAATCCATCATGGGGTTATATCGTAACAGCAAATAATCTATCTACTGTAAAACCTGTTGGCGATATAGAAGAACTACAAGGATATTGGGAACCATCAGAGCGTGCACAGCGTATTGAAGAACTATTAGAACAACGGACTGATTGGACTATTGAAGATTTGCAAAAAGTGCAATTGGACAATTTTTTGGTTTCTGCTCCAACCTTGACAAAGACAATGATTGAATTGTTAAGTCCTAAAAAAACAGAAATGTCTTCTGTGGAACAGAATGCTTTTGAACGGTTGAGTGAGTGGGATTATCAGTTCGATGTAGAAAGTACGAGTGCACCTATTTTTACTGTTCTTTGCGAGGCTATTCTCCATAACTTACTATTAGACGAGTTAGGCGATGATATATTCCGTGCTTACTGTACCACAGCAGACCATTGGAATTTTTTTAAGTATGTGATTCATGATGATAATTGCTTTTTATGGGATGACATCTCCACTCAGGAGAAAGAAACAAGGTCTGATATAGTTTTCCACTCTTTTCGAGAGGCTGTCCAAATACTAACCAAAAAAATGGGCAGAGATGTTGCACAGTGGAAATGGGGACAAATCCATACACTTGAATTTCATCATCCAATTGGATACATTCCAATTTTACGAAAGATTTTCAATGTAGGTCCCTTTCCTTGCCCTGGCGCTTGTAATGTTATTAATAATATGTTGTATTTTGAGAGCGGATACAAATATGAGGTAATAGCAGGACCTTCAACTCGCAGGTTGATTGATTATGCCCAGCCTGACCATTTACTGGAGATATTACCTACAGGCAATTCTGGTATCCCACATAGCAGATGGTATCGAGACCAGGTAGATATGTTCATGCGAGGCAACTATCGTGAGGCACGCATGACAATCCAACAGATTGAAGAGCATACAATTGAGAAAATGATAATAACACCGCAAAAATAATGATAATTGGTAAACACTCTGTAAATTAGCAGGGTTTCTATCGAGGAATAATGACTACAATTATTCAAGGTTTATGAATGCACGGCACGGTGCACCATCTGCACCTACAATTAGAAGAGGAAGAACTATAAATTCATATTGCCCTGCTGGAACTTTCTCCAATCTTAATCCCTCCACAACAAAAACATTATTTTTCAGCAATATCTCATGGCTAGGTCCTGAATTTTTATAAGGTGCAATTGAAAGGTAATCTATTCCGACAAGGTGAACGCCTCTATCTACAAGTAATTGAGCAGCGTCCGGCAGCAATGCAATAAACTTAGTATGAAAATCACCCATTGTAGGCAAAGATGAATTTTTTGTTTTAAACAAAACGCGAGGCAGAAACTCCATATCTTTTAATTTCTGTGAATTAATATGCTCATCATATTCCCATTCAATTACCTGTGCTTTACCAAAAAAAATAGACGGGTCAACCTCGTGTAGTCTTTTCCCTGTGTCTACGAAATGCCACGGAGCGTCGCAGTGAGTTCCAGTATGGCTTGACATGTGTAAAAATGAAGTGTTTGAATGCGCCCCATTTGCAATGCGACGGTCAGGTTCAAAACTAAAATTCAAATCACCGGGCCAAACAGTCATCCCTACCTGTAAAGGAATACTTACATCTATCCATTGCATAAAGTTAATCCTTTCGTTATATACTATTCACATTTATAACCAGTAATTTTGTGTTCATTATTCCAATAATATTTGTAAATTATCAAACCAATGGTATTGGAAAGTATTATAATTTTTGTAGTGTTTGTGTTAGAATTTAAGAAGAATAGTTTTCTTTGGGAAATATAGTAATAGAATATAAGTTGTATGAAATATAAACCTAAAAGGGATGTGAATTATGCCAGATTTATTAAAGATTCTAGGGTATGCTGTGAAAGTAGGGGCGTCTGATGTGCACTTGACGGTAGGAAGTCCACCTGCTGTGCGTATTGATGGTGAGATACGATTTATTCAGGCTGACCCATTATCACCTGCGGATACGCAGAATTTTGTTGAAGAGATGTTGAATCAAAAGCAAAAGGATATCTTTTACGAAACAGGCGATTTTGACCTTGCATACAGCGTTTCAGGCATGGGGCGATTTCGTGTAAATTTAATGAGACAGCGTGGCTCAATTAGTATAGTTATGCGACATGTAAAGGGAAAGATACTTGATTTTAATTCATTGAATTTACCACCTGTATTGGAGAAGATAGCCAATTTCCCGCGAGGTTTAATTCTTACTACAGGGACAACGGGTAGCGGCAAGTCTACTACTCTGGCTTCTATTATTGACTATATTAATGAGCGGAAACGACTACATATTATAACACTTGAAGACCCTATTGAATTTTTGCATACCAATAAAAAGAGTATCGTAAATCAGCGCGAGGTACTAATAGACACACGAGATTTTCATGTCGCCCTTCGTGCAGCAATGCGTGAAGACCCTGATGTAATACTTATCGGTGAGATGCGCGATGGTGAATCTTTTCAAGCGGCTATCTCCGCAGCAGAAACGGGACACCTAGTATTTACCACCTTGCATACGACAAACGCCATGCTCACCATTGACCGTATTCTGGATATGTTCCCTTCTAATATGCATGACCAGGTCCGTTCGCAAATTGCTTTGCAGATGAAAGCATGTGTATCCCAAAGACTTGTCCCTTCCATAGATGGACGAGGTCGTGTGCCTGCCGTGGAGGTAATGATTAATAATCCCGGAGTTGCACAATTGATTCGAGAAAACAATGTGAAACAGATACCTCTTGCTATTGTTAATGGGGCCGAGGAAGGTATGCAAACATTCAACATGAGTCTCGCTGACCTTATTAGACGCAAACTAATTAAGGAAGAAGATGGAATGTGGAACTCTGATAATCCTGATGAGTTGAAAATGATGTTACAAGGAATTAAACTCAGTCAGCAACGCGGCGGGATATTGAAGCGGTAAAATCTTATAAGTGCATGATAAAAAAGTCCGTAAGGAAGTAAAATTCTGTTATAAGCGGAACTGGTGTTTTTAATAAATCATTCAAAATAATTATTTGTTTATTTTAATTTCAATATTTTATATAATTATATAACAGGTGCAATAAAGGCATTAAAAGGAGAAAGTTTATGAAAAATATAGTGCGTTTATTTCCTGTGCTCTTGATGTTATTTTGTGTTCCTGCTTTGTGTGAGAACAATAAAGTAATAGGAGATACGGATATGTCCAGTCCAAAATTAACTATCGTTAGCCCTGCTTTCAAATCGGGCTCGCCTATCCCCAAAAAATACACAGGGGACGGTCCCGATATTTCACCTCCTCTAAATTGGGATGGGATTCCTGATGGGACAAAGTCCCTCGCTCTGATTTCTGACGACCCAGATGCCCCTGTAGGGACATGGGTCCATTGGGTAATTTTCAATATCCCTCCAACTGAGAAGGGATTACCCGAAGGGGTCCCAAAACAAAATACTCTGGCAAATGGGGCGAGACAAGGAACAAGTGATTTTCGAAAAGTAGGGTATAATGGTCCTGCACCACCGCCGGGTAAGCCGCATAGATATTACTTTAAGTTGTATGCGTTAAATACAATGCTTGACCTGCCCGCAGGTGCAAAAAAGTCGGATTTACTAAAAGCAATGGAAGGACATATTTTAGCACAAGCGGAATATATGGGAACTTATCAAAGATAGATTGAGTTGTTGTAAAAATTAAAACATAA
>DAOOVZ010000122.1:0-9303 GCA_035370665.1 Candidatus Hydrogenedens sp. | reverse complement strand
CCCTTACCATCAATTTGTGGATTCCCTGTGGGAGCAAAACCTTTCTCACATTTTATCTTCTCTGCTTCTGCAAATGGGATATTGAAAGCGTCTGCAATGGCTTGTGTAATATCATTGCCACCGATATTAAGTGTCCGCGTATTTCTAAAGATTCCATCGCGTTCAACAACGATATTTGTGTTCACTGCACCCAAATCAATTACAGCAACACATTCATTATGTGCATGTAATTCTCCGTTATACTTGAGCCAACTGTATGAAGCAAATGGAATAACATCTACAATGTCAGGTTGAAGTTTTAATCCTGAAAGAACAGATAAAAATTTATCAACAACATCTGTCTTTATTGCCACCATTAAGACCTCATAACCTCCACCTGCGGGCTGGTCAAGTATTTGGTAGTCAATTGCTATCTGTCTTAAATCGAACGGAATTTGTTGTTGAATCTCATATCTAACAATCTGGTCTACTTTCCTCTCTGAAACCGGGGGTAGAGAACGAACTCGAACAAATACAGATTGTCCCGGCACTGCTGAAATAAGTTTCCTTGTTTTCACTTTTGCCTGTTTAAGCAATTCTGCAACCGCTTTCCTCTGTAAATCCTTCTTCTCTTCTTCTTCCAATTGTGAATCATAAGGAATAGGCTTCTCATAATATTTTATCAATTGCAAGCCTGCCTTTGTTTTCTTCAATTCACAAAGTCGAATTGCAGAAGTTCCTATTTCGAGGACAACTCTCTTTTTTCCTTTTCGTGTAGTATATACTGACATAGTTAACTCTTAAAGTTTTCTCATTTTCATTATCGTATTAATATTTTATTATATCCTTTTTGTTCAAGTAAATTCTTTTCAACATTTCATTTTTTACACTTATAATATATACTGTTAACAATTATTGTATTACAAAAAAACTTAAAAGTCAAGAAAATTATTGACAAAAATAATTTATTTTTCTATATCTCCATTTTTTTATTATATTATTTTAATACATTTTTACTGTATATTACACAAAACAAACACTATAATAAAAATTATCTCTGTGTAGTTGTGGCTGATATAACATCTTTGGCACAGCGAAAACCATAATCAACACGGTCAGCATCCATACGGTCAAAATGGCGTCGAGCACAGCGGACATCGAATTTATCAGTCATAAAAGAGCCTCCTCTTAGGACACGATAAATTTGTCCATATTCTTTCCGAATAAATTGATTTCCTTCATATCGTTGATACCAATCGGAAACCCATTCATACATATTACCTGCCATATCAAAGCAACCATAAGGAGAAACGCCACTGATATAACTTCCTACTGCGGCTGGAGAATCAAGATTTTTTTCTTTCGAATTGCAATACGACTCAGAAAATTCATTGCCCCATGGATATTCTCTTCCATCTTCACCGCGGGCTGCTTTTTCCCATTCAGTTTCAGTAGGTAAACGTTTTCCTACGCGAGCGGCATAAGACATAGCCTCGTCCCATGAAATGCCTGTAACTGGATAGCGTGCTTGTTCTTTTGGAAAATTATAATCTGGGAAAACTTTTTTAAATTCTTCATTTGTCACTTCATACTTATCAATATAAAAAGCAGGCACAAAAACTTTTCTTCTTGGAGATTCATCAGGAGACCTATTATTTTCTCCCATAATAAATTCGCCCGCGGGAACAAGCACCATCCCCGGAGGAGTTTCTCCTTCTTTTAATACCAGAGTTATAGATTTTTCTTCATTCGGCAGAAGCACTACTTTTGTGTATTCTTCAAGAAATCCATCAGCGTTGGCAGAAATGAGATATTCGCCCGGAGAAAGACGCAATTGTAGCGGTGTTTTCTGTGTTTGAGGCACATTGTTAATCCGCACAATTCCACCTGTTGGTCTAGATAGAATATTTAGTGTTCCTTCCATTGGCTTTAATATATATTTAATTGGATACTGAAAATCTTCTCTAACTTCTAAATCTCCCTCTACGGGATAATAATTAGTCAAGGAAATTTTATAAGTTTTATGTCCAATTTCTACAGGATACCGAAAAATAGGTGTAGTTCCTATTTTTTTGCCATCTAAAAAAACCTCTGCTCCTGGTGGTTCTGTTTCAAAACTGATATAACCTTGCAATGGTTTTAATTCTAATGTGTATGTTGCATGCTCGCCTGGTCGAAGAAGTAAGGTTTCCACGGTCCGTTGATATCGTTCTTTTTTTAATATTACTTCAAGTGAACCGGGTGGAATGTTTGTTAGAGTTAAAGGGGTCACGCCTTTTTCTTCGCCAAAAATTACAACAGTTGCTTCCTGTTCAGGGAAACTATCAATGGTAACACTGCTTAACTCTGCTTGCTTTCTTTCTGAAAAACAGGATAAAAAAAACAATAAAAGAACCGAGCCTACTATCAATCCCTTTCTAATAACTGTATAATTTCGCATACTAATCAATAAAGACAATTACCTATTTTTATTATGTGTAATTAATAAATATAAAAACTATATTAATAATTTTTCCTAACTTTAAAAATATTTTACCTCATTCTCTTTGGAACATTTTTATTTTCTGTTCTTCTTTAGGTTGAGAAGGTGCAGTTAAAACTCTATTTACAGTTCCATCGGGCGAATATCCTCCTGTATCTCCCGGAGGTGGATATATTGTTACACTGGCTTTCGCCGGAGTAAAATCCATGACTTTGGCTCCTGTTACTGGGTCAATAAAGAATGAGCAGACTACAAAATCATATTTTACATCTCGTTGTCGGTAACCTTTATGTGGTGAACCTTCATCTCCTAATCTGTCTGGCACTTCTCCTTCTCCACATCCCCCATTTAATAATCCCGTATTGTTAGTATACCAAGTTATTTCCATATTTGGTTCTTCTTCCCCTGTCAATTCTCTTAATAAATCTTCTGGTATAATAAGTCCCGCAGTTTTCACACCACCAAGTAGCCTTACTGTTCCTGATGCAAGTAAATTTGAATCTTCATAAATTTGCACATCAAAGCCATATTCACTAATACCATAGAGTCCTGAAGGCAAGATACAACCCATGATTAATTTTATTTCAACACGATAATCACATGCGTCTTCCAATAATGGCAAAGGCACTCTTTGTGAAGAGCCAAAGCCCCTTTCTCCTAGATTGTGATTAATAATTCTCAGTGAAGCAACAGAAACATTTCTACACCGATTCCACCAGGTATCTGTTTGTAATGTTGTGTCAACTTCGCCCGCTTCACATGGATTTCTCCATATAGCGAGAGGGACTATATTGCTAATTGATTGCACAACTGAATCTGAAATTTGGTTTTGAAATAGTTCAGGGATATACTGAACATTTCCCGATTCATCTGCACCAATAAATGTAGCCATTAATAAAGAGCCACAATAATCTCTGTTGGTAATTATTTTATTAAGAGTAATTGAACCACCGCCAGATAACACGATAGGAGTGTTTTTATCCATGCTTTCACGATTAATAATCCAACCCCAACCCCCAGTAAAAAGTGAAACAGGGCTCCAGACCTTAGTTCCCATATTAAGTGCCCAGACACGAATTCCATATATTGGAACACACGGCTCCGGTTTTGCTGGTGACCGTGAAACACTTCTTATAAGTCTCCATTGTATTTGTGGATTATTTGTCCACTCGCCTAAACGCGGAGCAGAGGTAATTATTAAAACAGGGTCTCGCATCCACCATAATTCAAGTGCGTCTTGTTGCGTGACATCTCTCATGTATAGAAAGTTTCCAGACAAATCTCTTGCACCAAATCTCGTACGAATATGCCAATCAAGTCCAAAAACAAGGTTCTGCCATTGCCACTGGACTAATGCTGTTTGCCATGACTGAGTATATGCCGGAGATGGGTCTGGTGAAATTAAATAATTTACTACTGGATTTGCCGAATATCCTAATATGTATCCAATATCATTTAACAAATTTATAAAAGCACCGCCAAAACCTCTGTATGCTTCAAATCCCGGGAATATTGGACCGTTGGAAAGCAAATCAATAATAGGTTCAACTCCAGTTGCAGAAACACCTGATTGTTCGTTAATAAACCCGGACACTTCTACTTCTCTCTGAACTCCATCACATACAGGATAGGGGTCATAATAAGCCGCCTGTATAATATAGTCGAGTGTATCAGGCGGAATACCATAATTGCCATTATTAAAGAATATTTGTGCAGTAGGGACTGTTTGTTTATCCAGAGTTCCATCTGACCATGCCTTTGGTGCACGCATATAAGGTCCCCATTCTGGAGGATACCCAAAACCTGAGGGAGATGAAACATTGTCATCATCATCAATTACTAGTTCTCTTGCAGTAAAATCAAACAAATCTTCTTTCAATCGTGGGGGAACAGTATCCACAACAAATTCTGTATCAGAAGTTGGAAATTGCATTCGTTCTTCATCAATTGTTCCAATTCCCATTAAAATCAGGTCTACCCTTAAATAAATTCTCGCTCTACCATTAGTAGTAAAAGTTATTCCATCTGCGTCAGAGTCACATAATTCTTTGATGACAAAATTGCCTTCACCTCTTT
Organism: Candidatus Hydrogenedens sp.; assembly: GCA_035370665.1. Taxonomy (GTDB): domain Bacteria; phylum Hydrogenedentota; class Hydrogenedentia; order Hydrogenedentales; family Hydrogenedentaceae; genus Hydrogenedens. The sequence goes on along the minus strand of DAOOVZ010000122.1, from coordinate 4,766 downwards.
GATTGTCTGCACCTACAATTGTTACAGGCATCTTTAAGTAAGAAGGAAGTTTTTCAATTTGGATTAATTGGTCTGTAGCATTAGTAATATTTGGGATATATTCCTCGGGGACTAAATACAATGTAGCATCATCCAGAGTATTATTTCCCCTGATACTGACCTCAATTGTAAATTCATTACCAATGCCAATATCTCTTGCTCTTCCTGTAATTTCGCCTGGCACAACAGGGCTCACTTCACAATATACCCATATTACTTCGCTTCCCATTATTATTACTTCATCTGCACTAACCTGTGTTGCAATAGTATCTCTACCTTCATTTTCAAAGTCAACAGGCGCAGATGAGCCAGAGCCTGTGCCTGAGCCTGAACTCGGACAACTAATAATAATATCCGTTCTCATTGGCAACGGGATATGAGCCAAAATATTGCTTCGAGTTTCTCTCGCTGGAAGAGGTGCAGATAATTTTCCAAGCCAGGGGCTATCAAGGAATGAAACATCAGCAGGGTCAAATATATTGGTTATTTCTTCTGTTGCACCTATAACATCTAATGGGTTGATAATGTTCCAACCACTTACAAATTCTACTGGCGATTCTCCATGTAATCCTCCTCCATTTCCCCAGATTAAAGAAGCCGTTACATAACTTGAGCCACCTATACTATGAACACCTATTCCAGAATTTGAGCGGATTGTGCTCTGGAAAACAGCCACAGTTCCACCATTGTTAAAAATACCGTCACCAGTGTTTCCATGTATAACTGTTTGTGCAATAGTTGCAGTTCCTCCTGACCCAATTTCAATGCCTTTTTCAAGTTGGTCTCCGATAAAGCATCTGTAGACCTTACTATTGCCACCTATATCCAAAATACCTATACTTCCTTTTCTAAGTTGTAGATTTTCTATACAAAGATTCCCTCCTGGAAATACTTGAATTAGCGGAAATTTACTCATCACAAATGCGATGTCATCAATCATAAATTTTGATGTATCAGACAATCTACAATTTTTGTAAACAAAATATAGAGTATGAGGATTTGGTGTTATCGGCAAGGGGATTTCTTCTGATTGCCAATCTCCTTCGTTCACGCTACTTGCATCCGTAGACCATGCAGGGGAACCACTTTTGGTATCCCAATAAACTTCTAATTTTGTTTGTTCAGGAGCACTACCCCTTTCAACTCGAATCTGGAACTGTAATTTTGTAGCGACAGGTGGAATATTTATATTATCCTGCCGGAGTTCGCGTATATCTAATTGAGGACTTGCCAATTGAGCATACCAGACACCAGCATGAGCATCTGAGGTAATGTTTTTAATAATTTGTTTTCCAATTGGAAGGGTAACCCATGGAGCAGAACCTGATTCAAAATCTGGATTTAAAAGAATGTTATGAGCACAGGGTTTATTATCTTCTCCAGGCAATAGGATTTTATAGCCGAGACAAATATCATCTATTAAATATCGCACTGGTGTTTTATTACACTCATTCGCTGAGACTTGAATCTTTAATGTATGAGGTCGTGCATCTATAAAAGGTAATATGTCATTTATTATTACGAGTGCATAATTGTTCCAGTATGTATTTTCTGTCGCACTAATAGTCTTAATATTCTGGTTATCAATCAATACTTCCAGTTTAGATTCTGAATCATTTGCAGCATCAAGAATCTTTAGCCAGAAATTTAGTTGTGGTGCAATTGCACTAAATCTTATTGCTCTAATACCTGTCTTTGGAGGTTCTGGCAAGATACATTCTTCTGGTAATGCAGGATTATAACAATGAATAGGTCCCATAAGTGAGGCTATGGGATTTTTATTCCAGGAGATATCCGGGTCTATTTCAAAAGAGGGATTTTGAATAGCGTTTTGATAACAGACCTCCTCTGGACCTACTATTGGGCCTAATCCACCGTAAGGATTAACACAAAAATCATCAAAAAGGATGTAGGAATCTATATTAGGTGAAAGGATACATGATTTTAAGTGTAGAGAAAAACTATTATCGCCTTCATTTAGTAACGGAGGAACCAGCCATCGTTCCACTTGATTCCAAACGCCACTCATAAGCGACCCTGTATTTTGAGAATCACATATAACTTTATCTGGGTTACTTTCATCGTTTATCCATACCTTAAATGAATCCTGTGAATAATCTAAGTTCACAGGTTTTACATAGAAGGAAATTTTTGCAGGTGGAATACCCCCTAATTTAACGCAAGTAGGTGCATTATGCCCTCCCGCAGGTGAAATAACAGTTGCTATATCCCTATCTGGAATAGGAGGAGTTGTAACCAATGACCATGAGCCATTATTACCTAACTCAAAATCGCCATTTAGGAATTCATTACCAGGTTCTGGAGGGTTAGGAATAGGAAATGTTCCAACTAAAAAACGAATGTCATCAATTGAAAATATTGTTGTTTTAAAATCAGAACTTGTTGGAGTTTCAGCAGAAGGAGTAACCTCACTTATTATATGGAACACATGCTTAAGACCATCATTTGTTAATCCTACAGGCACTTTTAATAGAAGGCGTTTATAATTTTCATGCATAGGGACCAATGATGGATTATAATATTTGAGAGGTAGAGGTTCCATAATACCTGGAACATTCTCAATAAAGACCTGGTCTGGTTCTATTCCGTTATCGAAAATAAATCTTAACTTATCATCTGGTTTTACGCCAAAAACCTCTGTCTTTGCATATAATTCTATCCATACATCTCTTGGCTCTATTAACGAAGGACCTAACATTATACATCTATCAATTGGAAAACCCACCGGGTCAGGTTCTATTGACCAATTACCGACACCGGTCCAACCCGAACATGCAAAGTCATCAAAATCTCCACAATAAATAGGTATCTCCGAAGTAATCCCACAGTCTAAAAATACACGAAAGTCATCAAGATATACTTTATTTACACCTGTTCCTAATTTTGAGATTCGGACTGTGACAGATGGAATATCTCCTGGATTAAATTGTCTAATTAATGTTGTAATATCAAATGATTTTGTGAACCAGGTCATTGGAGAAGCAAAAGGGTCTAAGGGAACAACAAAGGTTGAATATAAGCCTCCCATCTTTATATATATTTCTACTCTATCATCAGCGTTTACTGGGTCTCCATTCTGCATAATTTCAAAACGTAGTTCTGCATTAACTAACGAAGAGATTTCAGGCGGAAGTTGTGTGAAAAATGGAAGTGTATTTTCAACATAAGTTAGTCCGGTAGGACCTATCCCGGGAGGAAATAATATAGGTTGAGTAAAAAAATCATCAATACCTATTAAAACTGGTGTGACTGTTATATCCTGCCAGACCTCAGGATAACCTATAACTGGACATGTATCCTGGAGCAAAGGAAATGTAAAATCTTGCTGCATCTGGTCTGGGTCTAAAGTTCCTTCTATCCCTTTGAACAGGGCTAAATGAGTTGGACTTGATGCCAATGGATTTTCCTCAATAATTGAATATGATGGGTCATCTGGGTCAGGTGGGTCTATATTTATAGACCAATTATTAGAACCCTGTTCAAAATCACCGTCAGGTATAATATCCTTATATGTATTATTACCATCAATAATTATATCTGTAGGTAATGAACTAGTGGTAGGGGAACTGCCGACAAGAGTAATTGAACGATTGACATCAATTGGCTGATTAATTTGATATGAACCCGGTTCAATCTGAAATTCTGTTTCCGTTGGAGAATCTTGAATAACCTGAACAATATCATCTCCGGGTGTTATAACCCTTTGAGCACTTAAATAGGATGTGAACAAAAGTAGAATGAGCAAAGCCGAAAAGGTTAATGCTACTAATTTTCTACCATAGGGAGTATATCTGGAATCCCCCTTTCTCAACTTCTTAGACCACATGTTTTAATCCTCCTCATATCGGGCTACGGGCACACTCCGTTCATATATAATGCTTGCTTTTGCTTCTGACTGCACTACAAATTCTTCATTTGTTCGATAACTATAGAAACCATCCCCATTTGCATCCACACCATAACCTGATTGAACCATGGTAGTTATCTTAAACACATCAGACCGGAGACTGATATGGTCTGCTATGGATTCAAATCGTGGCAATACATCTCCCACTCTGCCGATATAATCTCCACTTACACTTAAAGGCGACAGGTATTTTGAGCCAACAGTATTTGATATTTCTAATGGTGAAGAATAGTATCTACCATCTAAATGTTCAGGTCTATTTTCTGCTAAAAGGTAAGATAAATGAAGAGCAGAGAGAATATTGCCGTCTGAATTATTCTCATAACTCGCATTAACACCGGGGATTGGATTAGTTCCATACTCGGGATTACCTAATGCCTCATCTTTGGGAATAGATATTGATGGATAATAGAAATTAGGTAAACACATAGAGGAAGCAAATACCCTTCTCTTTGTTCCATCAGTGTAGGTATACGGTTCCACTGTGTTTGCATTTATCTTATGAAGAGAAGTCTTGGATGGGGCTAAAACGATATGAGTAAGGAAACACGGAGCATCCCCCACATTCCTTATTCTCAATGCTACAAATCTTTGTTTTACTGTAATCATCTGGGATTGCCAGCCGGCTGCGGCTTGCTTCCCATAGGATATTATACCATTTTTATTCGGTTGATACACAACAACATCTTCAAGATTTCCAGTACTATCTACTGTTCGAAACCAGTCGTCTGGATGAGTCAAGCCTGTTCCTGCATTAGAGCCAGGATCCCTTACTCCCCTTGTTTTGGCTGGGTCTGTT
>DAOOVZ010000121.1:0-9355 GCA_035370665.1 Candidatus Hydrogenedens sp. | reverse complement strand
CCATGCTTTCATGTATTACCAATTATTGTTTTTCATCTTCACCATTAAGCCACAAAATAGTTGTAGAAAATGCACAAAACGCTTGTAAGGAATTTATACAAGCATTTAAAAATATATTAGTAGAGGAATTGATTTTTTGCTAATTTACTGTGGTTGGCTTGTAGAAGAGGGAATATAAAAATTGATAGCAGCAAAGCCAATTGATGTATCTTTTAAATTCATTTTTTTCCCGGATTGTTCATATCCCAACAAAGTTCCCTGAGCATTTTTAGGTAGAAGTGCGACAAACAAATATATTGCATTTTTGCCACATACGGGATTTTTAGTACGGTCAAAATAATCCTGTAAACCTAAAAGGTCTTTTTTTATTATTAAATCTATTAATTCTCGGTCTAATTGTTCCTGTTTTTCCAACATTTGTTCTGGAGGTGCAGGAGTAAAATTAAAAGAAGCACCGCACGAAGTTAAATCAGTGCTCAAAATTAATAATGTTTTATCGTTAATAGTCCGTCTTAAAGTTTCTACTATATCTCTAAATACAAAATTTCTCTCTTTTCCATAATTATCAATGAACTCACCTACAATGACAGGTAAAAGGTTCAACTTTTTCATTTTATACTGTAACATAGGCAGAACAACCTCAATAGAATATTCCTTCTCATGCAATGCAAATTTTCCTGGAAGTGCGGATTTTTGTAACGCTTGCATAACTATGTATGGACAAATAGCCATTTGTTCTAACTTCTCATAGTCTACGCGAACTACACCTAATGGAGTGGAAAAACCCTGGATAGATGGCAATGAGCAACCCTGTATTTTTATTAGGTGTGATGGAGCAAGAATAATCACATCATTAAACTCTCCTTCTTTTAACTCTGCAAAAGCACGAGCAATTAAATCTCCGCATAGCCCCCAACCAGAATGAGGAACCACACAAGCAGTTAATTTATCATTTGTATTTGGAACAGGAGGAACCTGTTCAAAAAATTTTTTAATCGTTTCTTTTAGGACAGGTGGGTCTCCGGGATATAATGTTCCTGCGGCATAAGGACGCCGAATTTTTTCTGCTGGAAACGAGTCATAAGTGAAAAGAATAAAGATAATAATAAAAAAAAGGCATATCTGTTGTGTTCTTCTATTTCTGATTTGCAAAAGAAACATTTATAAATTTTTCCTCTGGACTAATTTCATTTTCTACTTTTTAATTTGAGGATTAGTATAAATAATAAGTATAATACATCTTCTATTATTTTAAAAGAAAATGGCTAATTAAGGTGTAGTCTCTTTTTAAAATTTACAATTTGATTAAAAACAAGTTAATAAACTATAAAAGAACGGAGTTATCTCATGGCACAATTTGACCCTAGAAAAGTTCGTAATATTGGTTTGGCAGGACATGGTGGAGTTGGGAAAACTATGCTCATTGAACGGATTTTATATTCAGGGGGAATTACAAGTCGTTTAGGTAGCATTGAAGATGGAAACACTGTTTGTGATTATCTTGAAGATGAAAAAGAACGAAAGTGTTCTATTACGATGAAGTTAATTCACCTGGATTGGAAAGGGACAAGAATTCATATTGTAGACCATCCTGGATACTCTGATTTTATAGGCGAACTTGCTGCTTCATCTGCGGTTCTTGACGCATTGGTTATTTTAGTTGATGCTACCACTGGTGTTCAGGTTGGGACTGATTCAGCATGGAAATATGCAGAAAAATATCAGATTCCCCGTGCCATTTTTGTAAATAAACTTGACCGAGAACATACTTACTTTAAGGAAGTTGTAGAAAAGATTCAGTTGGCTTATGGAAAGCATTGTGTTCCGATTGTTATGCCGATTGGCGAGTCATCAAATTTAAGTGGGGTAGTCAATATAGTTGCAGGAGATACATCAGTTTTAGGTTCAGAAGCAGAGAAGGCAAAGGAAGCAATAGTAGAAGTTGTGGCAGAAACTGATGAAACATTAATGGAAAAATATCTGGAAACCTTTGAATTATCACAAGAAGAATTTGATAAAGGACTTCAAAAGGGAATTAGCACAGGCAAGATTATTCCTATTATTGCGGGTAGTGTAAATAAGGGGATTGGACATGAAGAGTTGCTTGATATCGTTGCCAATTCGTTCCCCAATCCGCTGGAACGGAAAGTAGTAGCCAAAAATTCTGCTGGTGAAGATGTAGTAATAACACCAGACCCAGATGGACCTTTTGTCGCACAGGTTTTCCGTTCTATGGTAGACCCTTTTGTCGGACATCTTACCTTCTTCCGCGTATTTTCAGGGACATTACATTCCGACTCTGATTTTTATAATTGCAACACTCAAACTAAAGAGCGTTCTGGCAAAATCGTTATGATGTTGGGAAAAGAACAAAAGCAAGTGAATGAAGTAGGTCCCGGAGATATTGCGGCTATGACCAAGTTGAAGAATACACATTTCGGCGACACTTTATCTGTTGTCGGGAACGATATTAAACTTCCTCCAATCGAATTACCGCAATCTATGGTTAAATTAGCCATTTCACCAAAGTCGCGTAATGATGAAGACCGCATTGGTGAAGCATTAAATCGCATGGCAGAAGAAGATCCCACTTTCAGTCATTATAGAGACCCTGAGACCAATGAGCACATAATACGCGGTATGGGTGATTTGCAGATTGAAATACTGATGAATCGAATGAAGCGGAAATATAATGTGGAGGCAGAAACTCATATTCCGAAGGTTGCTTATAAAGAAACTGTCCGTGGTAAAGCAGAGGTTCAGGGCAAATATAAAAAACAAACAGGTGGTCATGGGCAATATGGTGATGTTTATTTGCGAATTGCGCCTAATGAGCGTGGACAGGGATATAAATTTGTTGATAGCATTGTTGGAGGTGTCGTTCCTAGACAATATATCCCTGCTGTGGACAAAGGTGCACAGGAAGCCTTATTAAAGGGTGTAATTTCAGGTCATCCTGTTGTTGATATTATAGTAGAACTATTCTTTGGGTCATATCATCCAGTAGACTCATCTGAGCTTGCCTTCAAAATTGCAGCATCAATGGCTATTCAAAAGGGTGTGCGAGAAGCCAATCCATGCATATTAGAACCTATAATGGAAATTATTGTAACTGTGCCTGAAGACTTTATGGGTGATATTACCGGAGATTTGAATAGCCGCCGTGGAAGAATTTTAGGAATGGAGGCTATTGGTGGTAGTTTACAGTGTATCCGTGCCCTGGTACCGGAATCGGAGATACTCCGATATGCCACAGATTTAAGAAGTATGACAGGTGGTAGAGGAACTTTTGACCTCAAATTCAGCCATTATGACGAAGTGCCCGAATATATTGCAAAAGAAATTATCGCTGCTTACGAAAAATCACGAGAAGCCGGAAACGAATGATTCCAGTTTTGTTCTAATCCATAATATTTTAAGAACTATAATTCGGAGAACACTTTAACAATGTGGTCTAATAAAGTGATGTCTTCACCCTGTACCACAAGTAGATACATTCTTCTTCGTGCTATGCGTTCGGGCTTATTTTTTGAAGGAGCTGCACCTAAAGATTGGGCAAGTCCCCATGCTTCAACGATTGCTGTTCCGGGGTCTTGTTTATACATCTCCGCATATCGAGCGATTTTCCCTTCATCATCATATTGATATATATCAGCAGTGGCACCATTAACCACTAAACGGATTTGTGCAATAGATTCATTTGTTGGTGGCTCTACACTTTGTATTTCTGTAACTCCTAAGTCAGATTTTTTAAGTCCTTCAATAATTCGTTCCATGCTTAAAGGTTCAGGTAAAAATTGGAGTAAAATAGGACCACCTATTACTATAACTCCCAGGACTAAAAGAATTTTTATAATTTTTGCTAAATCCATTTGAATATTCCTTTATTTAAAACTGATGTCCATTTATTTACAAGCACGGATAGTATAATTTTATAGTTCATTTCCAAAAGTGTGGGCAGAAAAGTTAAATAATTGTAGATATTTCTCGCATTTATGGGATAATGTATATGGATTAACCACAATTAGCCCAAAGAAGGCAAGACAATTTCTATTTTGTATCTTAATACTTTTTGCATATTTTGTCAAATCAGGTTAGAAGGATAATAGTGGGAGTGATTAAGGAAAGTAATGTAGGATTTGTGATAGCAGTTGCAGGATGAAGAATGCTATATATTTATGACATTTTTGACTATTAATATTATCCCTTATAAGTCTAAATTAATAAGGGTTGTATTTAAGGGAACAGGTAGGAGGTCCACCAGTTAAAGAGTGCTCTTTTTTTAATAATTTAAAGCCATTATTTTCGTAAAAAACTATATTTTTTTCATTATGAGTTATCAAATAAGCGGGGACTTTGTCTCTATTAGAAAGGGAAATTAAATGCTGAACTAAGGTACTCCCAATTCCCTTACCCTGAAATTCAGGTTGCACACCTAAAATATCCAAAATCCAGGAGGGTTCTTTTACTTCGCTTTTTGTTCTTCTCTGGCTATCTAGATAAACTCGTAGAGGCTTCCATAGATTTTTAAGTCCTAATTTTGATATTGTTCCGAGTAAACCTGCTCTTATTTGATAAGACAAAGGTATATGTGGAAATAGTTTTGGGGGTACGCAAACAGCAACACCTCTTACATTATTCTCTACAAAAACAGAGTTAAATTTCATCAAGAGTTGAATCCAACGGAAATAAAACCATGTAATAAATTCTTTTCTTAATTTGCTATCAGGGAACATATAGCAAACAAGTCTATCGTCATAGAAAGCCTGAACTAATGACTCAACTGCTTTACCAATCTCTCCCTCATTTATTTCTCTAATATTTAACATCTGCTTTCTCTTGTAAAAGTTAAAATAGGAAAATATAGACAGGGGTAAGCATAGTTGGCTACTTTTTCTCTTATTTATCGTTCGGTGTGTCTCCGGTCTACAAAATATACACTTTTACCATTTACAGGCTGTGCTTTTTGTCGGACTTGTGCGAGAACTTCAAACATTTTTTTTGAATTTCTGAAAGGTCTGTATAGGTTAAGGACAACACCTATAGAAAGAGCCATTAATGGGAATTTTACCTCTACACCTTTTCGGTCTAAGGCAATAATGTATCCATGTTCATACTCTTGCGGAGAATATAGTTCTTTCTTTTTATGGTCAAATGTAGAAATCAGTGTTTCACAAAATTTTTCATAGTCATTTGCATCCATTAGAACTACAAAATGTTCTCCTCCCATGTGAGCCATAAAGCATTCATAAATACCTAAACTTCGTTTAATGTCTACCATCAATCCTGCAAGAAAGTTTAGTGCTCGTCTTTGTTCTTCTGGACCGCGTGACATGTAATACGGTTTGAATCCTATTATATTTATATATATAACTGCTATTTTTTCTCCCCTTGCCAGTTTATGGTTTATCTCTCTTTTTATTGCATCGGTACCTGGGAAATTGGTTATAGGGTTTCGAGTATTTATTGAGGCTAGCAATACTCCTAATGATGAAATCTTATCCATCAACCGTTCTAATTTGAACGGTTTTACGAGATAATCATCAGCACCCTGTTCTAAACCATGTAGCATTTCAGGTTCCTCTCCCAAGGCTGTAAGAATAAGTATGGCTGTTTTGTATATTTCTGGGTCTTTTCGTATCTTTCTACATATCTGGTATCCTGTTATACCTGGTAACATAATATCAAGGAGAACTATATCTGGTTTAAAACTTTTTGCCGTTTCAAAAGCGACTTCACCTGAATGAACGACACCGACCTGATGTCCCTCAGTTTGCAATTTTGTCTTTATTAGTTCTGATAAATCAATATCATCGTCTACAATTAATATTTTCATTGCCTCTCTTTCTTTAATATTTTAAATTTGGAATGATAAGGATAAAAACGAAACAACTAATGACATTTTACAAAATTATACATGATAAAATCATTTTTTTGTATTTATTTTTTTATTTTATGGTCTAACTGCAAAAAAACAAATATATAAAACTGAACATATTTTGTGAAATAACCTTTTTCTATGATAATATTTATATAATTTGTATAGATATATAAAAATTAAATAGAATAGGGAAGATAATATGAGAAGTGATTATAGTTTTTTATTTAAAAGGTTACTTTATTGTTTTTTAGTATTTACAATTGGAATCTTAATTTTTTCTAATATAAGTTGTTCAAAACCAGCTCCACCGCCGCCACCACCATCTCAAGAGCCACCTCCTCCCAGTCCTGAGCAGATTCAGGGGGAAATGCGTTCTGCAATTCAGCCATGGATTGATGCTGTTAATAACAATACCAGATTGCCTCAGATTCAACAAGATACAATTGTTAATAATCTCCGTGGTATTAAAGCAAAGTATTCTGCAATTGAAAATGGGAAAATTGCCATAGCAAGATTTGCTCCTGAAGTTGATGAGACTATCCGGAAAGCAAGAGACAACCAGAGATGGGGTCTTGTTTTAACAGGAATCAATATATATGATGTGTTAAGACCCGGTGCAACTGCCCCCGATGGAAAGTATGCACGCTTAAAGGAACGGGCTGAATTAATGCTTGCTCGTCCAAAGGTTGAAGTTAATGGTTTTCTTGAAGCCGATAATGATTTATATGTTTTTCTTACTGTTACAGACCCTACAACCAATAAAACAGAAAGTTTCAAAGTGAGAGAAGGCGAAGAATTCTATGAGGCTATTGACCCGAGAACAAAGGAAAAGGTCCCTGCTATTTTGCGTGTTGTTCGTGTTATTGGAGACCAACAATCGGTAGAAATTCTTTATATACCTGCAAATGATACATGGGTCGTCCCCGGTCCAAAAAATAAGGGATAGTAAATAATTTTATAAATCCTTAAGGAATAACAGATTTTAGAATGAGTGATGATTTGTCTAAAAAAGAGTGTCATTTACTTATTGAGAATGAAAATATATCTGTTATTCAGACAGAGAGAAAGTTTTTCTTTTACTTTATACTAATTTGTACAGCTCTTCTTGCTTATGCAAATACATTAGATAATGACTGGGTGTGGGACGATGTTTCTTCTGTCCTAATTCATAAACATGTTCAGGACCCGAAAGAGTTTTTTCAACTGTTTCTTGAAGACCAGCATGCTTTTGGAAGGGGACAGGGTAATTTCTATCGTCCATTGGTTTCTGTATCGTTCATGATAGATTATCTTCTGTCATTTAAGTCAATAGATGTGACAAACACATCAGAAATTCCGAATATATCTCCATTGGTCTTCCATATCACCAATAGTTTATGGCACGCGTGTGTAGTTCTTCTTATATTTATTTTGCTGAATAAATTGAAAGTTCCTCTTTTTGTTTCTTTTTGGACCAGTCTGGTTTATTGCGTTCATCCTATTTCAACTGAAGCCGTAGCCTATATAAGTGGTAGAGCCGATATGATGTCTACCGCCTTTATGCTTGCGGGTATTATTATATGTATAAAATATGTTGCAGAAGAGAACACAGTAAAAGAATATCTATATTTAATTGCCTGCCCATTATTTTTTGTAATGGGATTACTCAGTAAAGAATCAGCATATATATTTCCAATCTTATTGACACTTGTATTATTTTTTATCTCTATAGACAAAGATTTGCAATCATCAAAAAAGGAAGGCATATTAAAAAAATGGATACCATTATTCCTTTCTATAATAGTTGCTATCATTTATATAGTATTTCGATTAACAGTTCTTAATTTTTCAGAGAATACTGCAACTATAATCAAAACCTGGAGTGAAAAGATAGTTGAAGTAGGTCAATCATTTGCCTTTTATATACGAGTTCTTTTCTTTCCAGTAAGGCTTCACATGGAGCAAACTCTTGAAAATACGCCTTACTGGACTGCTCTGTTTGGTTATGTTTTTTTATTGGCTCTGTTATTCGTAGTTTATTGGGCATGGAAGAGCAAAAACAAACGATTATTCATAAGTGTTGCATGGTTTCTGATTACATGGTTTCCTATTTCTGGTTTTTTTACTCTCAATGCTCCACAGGCAGAACACTGGATGTATGCACCTATGATTGGATTCTGGTGGTGCATATTTGAACTTATTCATTATCTAATTCAGCATAAGCAATTGCTTCAAATTGATAAAAAATATCTTATATATTCAATAAATTTACTTCTTCTTGTTATTACTACTGTTTATTTTTTTGCAACTTATCTTCGCAACGAGGAATGGAAAAATAATGAGACCATTTTTAAAAGCACATTAATTTACAATCCAAATACTGTCCGCGTTCGATACAATCTTGCTGTGACTTATGAAGACATTTTGAAGAATTATCCTGGGGCAAAGAGGGAATACCAGAAATTGATTCAATATTATGAGAGAATAAAGAAAAAAGAAAAGGTTTCCGAAAAACAAATTTTATTTATAAATGAAGAAGAGATAGAGATATGGCTTTCGTGTGGGAAAACACTTTTTTCAATGGGAAAATTTGTAGAGGCGATAGAACAATTAACACCTGTTAGTTTTTTAGTAAAGCAAAAAGAATTTTTACCTTATGGGATAGAATCTTTATGGTATATTGCCCAATCATATCTTTCTCTCGGTAATATACAGATATATCAAATTATTTCATCACAGATTCAAAATGTCAGTGAAGAGATATTTTTTAAAACAAAGGAAATCATGTTAGGTAAAGAATTACCAATACCTTCTTATCTCACAGTTGAAAGTGAATTAAAATAAATAGAATAATTCTAAGAACAAAAGGATAAAGATATGCTGAAACAAAAACTTTTACATCCTGAAATACTTTATTCAATTGCTGGTGCGGGACATGGTTCAAGAGTTTTAATTACGGATGGGAACTATCCCGCAAGCACAAAAGAAGGTGTATCTGCAGAAACTGTTTATTTAAACCTTACACCAGGGGTTGTCAAAGTAACAGAAGTCCTTGAGACTATACTTACAGCCGTGGAAATAGAAGAAGCCGCTGTAATGACTCCCGAGACAGGGGAAGAACCTGAAATTTATAAGGACTTCCGAACGCTAATTTCCAATCTATCATTAATTAAATTAGGTAGATTTGAGTTTTATGAATATGCATCATCTTCAGAAACTTGCTTACAGATTGTTACAGGCGACCAGCGACTTTATGCAAACATATTACTTACTATTGGAGTAGTAAAACATTGATATTTTGATGTATTATTATGAATAGATATAATATTTATAAAATCTTTTTTAGAAAATGCCATTAATTGTTGACATTTTTGTTGACAAAAGATATAAAAAATGATAGAATTTAAATATACTATAGAATTGAAAATATAACTTTAATATAATTATGGAGAAGAAAAAATGCCTGAGAAGCCTAACAACTCTAATGAAGAAAAA
>DAOOVZ010000120.1:0-9559 GCA_035370665.1 Candidatus Hydrogenedens sp. | reverse complement strand
ATAAGCAGTTGCTTCACCAATTCCAGATGAGGCTCCTGTTATGAAAACCACTTGTTCTGAAAACGGACCTGCCATATTTACAACCCTTATTTATATTTATTTATGTTTACTTTACTCTCTGGATAGCCCTACCATTAAAGCATAAAGTATTACCACAAATATCTGCTGCGACTGTTTGAGTTTTTCCCATTATACTTGCAGTTACTACAATCCTGTTCCCCTGTCTCCGCCATGTTCCGGATACAGTCCCTACCATTGGGTGTGCTGCAATTGCCTGACCTCCCGGATTTAAACTTACTTGAATTATTCCATAAGGTGTGGGCACATTCCATGCTGTTCCTGTAAAATCAAGAGGCTGTTGCTGTATTACGGGAGGGGTTTGATATTGAACCTGTGGAGCAGTTTGCACAGGTGCAGATGGAGTAGAAACTGGTGAACTAGAACTGGATTGTGGAGCAGTTGTTTTTTGAGATTTTCCTTCCTCTGCTACAGGATTAGTGCTTACTGAATATTGATTCATCAGAGATGCTAAAAGTGGAATACCTAAAATTATCAATAATATTACAACAAAAATTATAAGAACCTTCTGATTCATTCAAATATTCCTTCAAAAATATAGCAAATCAAATCCCCTAACTGACTCTCTGTATCTCTCTATTTTGATAATATATTTTATCTCCAATAATATCACATTCCACCTTATAATCTTTCCCCTGAAAATTAACTGAGGCAATAAATTTTGCGCCATTCACGCTCCATGTCCCGACCAATTTGTCTGTTCCTAACATTTGTATTGCAACGGGGGCTAATTGAGGAGCCACCGTAGCCATTGCTTGTCCGCCTGCACTTAAAGTTATGGTAACAGGAACAACCATAGAACCACTAACGGGCACATTTACAACCCAGGAAGTCCCTGCTAGATTAGACTCATTAAGTAAAGGTGGACCTTTCGGTAACTCTTTCACCGGTTCTGTAGTCGCATTTTCACCTGACATTGCTGACCGTATTGCGATAATATTTTTTATAACAGTTAAAAATGGAACTCCAACTACAATAAACAAAATCACAAAAAAGATTATTAATATTTTCTTATTCACAAATAATTACTCCTTTAGAACTCTAAAAAATAGTTAAATATAAAACATAGTTCCATTATTATATAAAAGTAGAAATACTCATTGTAAAACAGATAACCTCTAAAATTCTTTGAATGAAATTCATAATTTTTATTTTATATAATAATTGTTAAGTCTCTAACAATTAGTTTATTAAGATTTAAAATGTTCTATTAAAATAATATCGCTTTTATGAAAAAGAAATATCTACAAAAATCAGGTTCTAAATTACGAGCAGTGTTTAGGCTAATTTTCCTATTTTTTATATTAGCCACGGTATTTTTTGTAATTCGTTGCCTGATTTATCCTATCTCTTACTTTTCAGAACGAGTTGACCGCAAAATTCGAAAGCACTTATTACATTTATGGGCTACGATATTTGTAAAGACTACAGGGATACAAGTGCAAATAGAAGGAACTGTTCCAAAACCTCCATGCTTTATCGTTGCAAATCATATAAGTTATATAGATACCCTTTTACTTCATTATGCTACAGGCTGTATTTTTGTAGCGAGAGGCGATGTCGAGCACTGGCCTATAATCGGTTTTGTCTCAAAGATGTTATACATAATTTTTATTGACCGAACAAATAGATTAGACACCAAAAGGGTTAATGAAGAAATAAAACACGCATTACAAATGGGGGATGGAGTCGCTGTATTTGCAGAGAGTCGTATTTCTTGTGGGAAAGATGTTCAACCTTTCCGTTCTGCACTTTTAAGTGCCCCAATAGAGTGCAATATGCCTGTTCATTATGCGGCTATTACTTATGAAAATATTGACGGAACTCCACCTGTCAGTTATTTCATTACCTGGTGGCGACCTGAGCCATTTTATTATCACATTTTCAGATTATTAGGTTATCGTGGATTTAAAGCACGCGTAATCTTTGGTGAACAACCTATTTACGGAACTGACCGAAAAGAATTGGCAAATCAACTCCGTGAGGAAGTCAGAAAAAGATTTGTCCCGATTAAATAAATAAAGGAATGAGTAGTGGCAAAAAATATTCTAATTACAAAAGAAGAAAGTAAAAAAATCAGTCTTCAAATTATTGAAAAAATCCAATATGTTTTAGACAATTTTGGACCTCGTGAGCCGGGGTCAGAAAGTGAATACAAAACACAAAAATATCTGGCTGAAGAATTAGACGAGAATGCGACTTCGGTTTCCATAGAGCCTTTTCCTGTTGCTCCAATAGGTCTGCTTTTCTTCTTACCCTTAACAGGCATAATTGTTTTCTTTTCTTCCTTCGCTATTAATCTTCATCCTTACTTAGGGCTTGCAGGTATTTTTACATCCTTATTAATTGTATGGTTTCAATTTGGACAATATCGCCGACTATTAGACCCCTTCTTACCCAAAAAAGAATCGAACAATGTCTTTGCACGATGGATACCTTCAGGTAAATCTATAAAGCAAAGGATTATTTTATGTGGTCATGCGGATAGTGCTTATGAAATGAGGTTTAATCAATGGGGAAAGATTTATATTAAACTTGCTGCTGTAATTTTAATTATAAGCATGGTCTACTTACTTGTAATTTCACTTTTACTTTCTTATGAACATTTTAGGGGGCAAGAATTGTTATTTATTCCCGAAATTATTCGAAAACTTTCCATTGTTCCCGGGGCTTTATATGGTGCTATTGCTGTCTACTTTATCCGATTCTCTTATGTAGTTCCTGGTGCAAATGATAACCTTAGTGGCAGTTGCCTTGCTATTGAAGTATTAAAATGGTTCTCCAAACATCCATTAGAGATACAAAATACTGAGATTGATTGCCTAATCACAGGGAGTGAAGAAGCGGGACTTCGCGGAGCAATGGCATTTGTTGAACAGCACAAAGACGAATTACAAAGCATACCTACCGTTGTAATTGCAGTAGATACGATAAGCGACTTAATAGATATGGGGGTAGCAGTTCGCGATTTAAACGGATTATTACCCCATCACCCCGGTGTTATTTCACTGTTATATCAAGCCGGACTAGAATGTGGAGTTAAACTAAAAAACATGTCCGTTTATCTGGGCTCGTCTGATGCAACTGTATTTACAAGGAATCACACCCCTGCCACAGCATTTGTTGCGATGGACCCTTCTCCTGCAAGATACTATCATACGCGTTATGACACAATAGATGCTATGAGTGAAGAAGCACTATCCACAGGTTTAACTATATTAATACAGACGGTTAAAAACTACGACACTTATGGATTACCCGAAAATGGGCTTTCACCTGTTTTACAGAAGGAACAATCTTTAGAAAAATCAGCCGAAAAATTGGCAGCAGGATAAATATTTTCTTTGTTAGAATTGCAATTGTTCTTAAAAAAGTTCAATAATACATTATATTGTGTAAGCGAATCGAAGTTTTAATCTCCGTAGAGGGGATTGTTGTTTTAAAGTTCGATGTAAACCATAAAAATATGAATATGGAGTTAAAGATTATGAACAGACCTATGCATACTCTCGATGGTAATGAAGCAGTAGCAACGGTCGCATATCAAGTAAACGATGCGGCTGCTATTTATCCAATAACCCCTTCTTCGCCTATGGGTGAATTTATGGACCAATGGGCAGCTGAAGGCAGCAAAAATCTCTGGGGAAACATACCGCAAGTAGTTGAGATGCAAAGCGAAGCTGGTGCTGCTGGTGCTGTTCATGGCTCATTGCAAGCAGGGGCTATAACCACAACTTTTACCGCCTCACAAGGCTTAATGTTAATGTTACCCAACATGTATAAGATTGCAGGGGAATTAACTCCGACGGTATTCCATGTATCTGCCCGTTCACTTGCGGTTCATGCACTATCTATATTTGGTGACCATGCAGATGTAATGGCAGCACGGACTACAGGTTTCGCTTTATTGGCTTCTGCCTCTGTGCAAGAGGCAATGGATTTTGCACTTATTGCACAGGCAGCAACATTAAAATCTCGTGTTCCTTTCCTTCACTTTTTTGACGGTTTCCGAACCTCTCATGAGGTAGTCAAAATAGAAATGCTTACAGAGCAAGATATTCGAAGCATGATTGATGAAGAATATGTTCGTGCACATCGTGAAAGAGCACTCAATCCTGACCGCCCTGTTATTCGTGGAACAGCACAAAATCCAGATGTTTACTTTCAAGGAAGAGAGGCATGTAATCCATTCTACTTAGCATGTCCCTCCATTGTTCAGGAATATATGGACCGTTTTGCTAAACTTGTTGGAAGACAGTATCATTTGTTTGATTATATTGGTGCACCGGACGCAGAACGAGTATTAGTTCTGATGGGTTCCGGTTGTGAAGCGGCAACAGAAACAATTGAATATTTAGTCAATCATGGAGAAAAGGTTGGCGCCGTTAAGGTCCGCCTCTACCGTCCATTTGATTCAAAAGCATTCGTAAAAGCCATTCCTACATCCGTAAAGAAAATAGCCGTATTAGACCGTTGTAAAGAATCAGGTGCCCCTGGCGAACCATTATATTTAGATGTAGTCAATGCTTTGAACGAGTGTTTTGCCGCAGGTGAAACGGAACTTGTAGCAATGCCAAAAATCATTGGCGGTAGATATGGTTTATCTTCAAAAGAATTTACCCCAGCCATGATTAAAGGTGTATTAGATGAATTAAATAAAGATAAACCGAAAAATCACTTCACAGTCGGCATTATAGACGATGTAACCAACACAAGCATAGAGTATGACCCTGACTTCTCTATTGAAGACCCCAAGGTTATTCGTGCCGTTTTCTACGGCTTGGGTTCTGATGGAACAGTTGGAGCCAACAAAAATTCTATCAAAATCATTGGCGAAGACACACCCAACTATGCTCAGGGATATTTCGTTTATGATTCAAAGAAATCTGGTTCGATGACCGTATCCCATCTACGGTTTGGACCTAAGGAAATCCATTCAAATTACCTGATTTCGAGGGCTAATTTTGTTGCATGCCATCAATTTAGTTTCATAGAAAAATACGACATTCTAAAAGTGGCAGAAAAGAATGCTACCTTCCTTCTTAATAGTCCATACAGTCCTGATGAAGTCTGGAATTATCTGCCGAAGACAACGCAAAAACGGATTATAGAGAAGAATATCAAGTTTTATGTTATAGATGCTATTAAAGTTGCTCGTGAAGCAGGGATGGGCGGAAGAATCAATACGATTATGCAAACCTGTTTCTTTGCTATAAGTGGAATCCTTCCCAAAGACGAAGCAATTAAAGCCATTAAAGAATCCATCAAAAAAACCTATGGAAAACGAGGTGAAGCAATTGTTCAAAAAAATTGGCAGGCAGTTGACATGGCTCTCGACCATCTTCACGAGGTCAAAGTTCCAGATAAAGTAACAAGTTCATTTGATTTTGCTCTACCCGTTCCAGATGAGGCTCCTGATTTTGTAAAGAACATTTTAGGGAAAATCATCTCAGGTGATGGAGATGAAATCCCTGTAAGTGCCTTACCGCCTGATGGAACTTTCCCCACCGGCACAACAAAGTGGGAAAAACGGAACATCGGACTTGAAATACCTGTATGGGACCCAGAAGTATGTATCCAATGCGGGAAATGCGTAATGGTTTGTCCGCATGCCGTTATTCGGGCAAAGATATATGACCCCAAATATTTGGAAAATGCGCCTCCAACCTTCAAATCCGCAGAACCAAAATGGAAAGAATATAAACAACTTCGATATACCTTACAGGTGTCTCCTGAAGATTGTACAGGTTGCGGTTTATGCTATGAGGTATGTATCGCAAAAGATAAGAAAGAGGTCAAAAAACGCGGCGTTACCATGCAATTGCAAGCACCTCTACGCAACACAGAAAGTGAAAATTGGAAGTTCTTCGAGAGTATCCCTTACCTCGATAAATTAAAGTTAAATCTAAATTTAGTCAAAGATATACAATTATTACAGCCACTATTTGAGTTTTCCGGCGCCTGTGCAGGTTGCGGTGAAACACCATATATAAAATTAATATCCCAACTGTTTGGCGACCGTATGATAGTTGCAAATGCTACAGGTTGTTCCTCTATTTATGGTGGAAACTTACCTACGACTCCATGGACGACCAATGCAGAAGGTAAAGGTCCAGCATGGAACAATTCCCTGTTTGAAGACAGTGCTGAATTTGGATTAGGTATGCGTGTAGCAGTAGATACACAATTGAATTACGCTCAATACTTATTGAAGCAATTAGAAACTCAACTTGGCACAGAACTAGTTGAATCAATACTAAATGCAAACCAGACAACTGAAGAGGGTATATTATCTCAGAGACAGCGTGTAAGTGTGCTTAAACAAAAATTGAATGGTATAGATTCGCCACAGGCAAGAGAATTGTCATGTATTGCAGATGTGCTTGTAAAAAGAAGTGTCTGGTCTCTGGGTGGTGATGGTTGGGCTTACGATATTGGTTATGGTGGACTTGACCATGTAATTGCTACAAATCGAAATATAAACATATTAGTTCTAGACACCGAAGTGTATTCCAATACAGGTGGGCAATGTTCAAAGGCAACACCTCGCGCCGCAGTTGCAAAATTTGCTGCGGGTGGAAAGCCTACGCCCAAAAAGGATCTGGCTTTAATGGCAATGAGTTATGGCACCTGCTATGTAGCCCGTATTGCTATGGGTGCTAACGATGCGCAAACAATAAAAGCCTTCCGTGAGGCAGAAGCATATCCTGGTCCATCATTGGTTATTGCTTATTGCCATTGTATTGCCCATGGCTACAACCTGACAATGGGTTTAGAACAACAGAAGAAAGCAGTTGCCACAGGTCATTGGCAACTTGTAAGGTTTAATCCGTTATTGTTAAATGAGGGGAAAAATCCAATCCAATTGGATTCAAAAGAACCTTCCATGCCATTGCAAGATTATGTCTACAATGAGACTCGATATAAGATGTTATCGTTAAGCAATCCAGAAGTTGCAAAAAAACTTCTTCAAGAAGCAGAAAAAGATATTAAAATGCGTTGGAGATTATATCAACATTTAGCCTCTATGACCTGTGATGAATTACAGTCAGAAATGGAAAATATTCAAAAAACAATGTCAGAAACACAGATATAATTCTTTTGAATGAAATTATAAAAAAGGAGTTTGACTATGGCAGAATTAACAACAAATTATCTTGGGTTTTCCCTTAAAAACCCGCTTGTCGTATCACCGTCTCCCCTATGCGATAATATAGATAATATAAAACGGATGGAGGATATAGGTGCTTCCGCAGTGGTTCTTCATTCTTTATTTGAGGAGCAAATTACATTATTAAGTAATGAATTGGATAGCAATCTTTCATTGGGGGCAGAAAGTTTTGCAGAAGCCATTACCTACTTTCCAGATGTAGGCGATTTCCGTATGGGTCCGGATGCCTACCTCGAACATATACATAAGGCGAAACAGTCAGTTTCTATTCCAATAATGGGCAGTCTAAACGGTGTCTCAAAAGGTGGATGGGTGGAATATGCACGAAAAATACAGGAAGCCGGTGCAGATGCCCTCGAAATTAATATTTACTTTATCCCTACTGACCCGAACATGACAGATAATTATATTTCAGATATGTATGTTGATTTAGTAAAAGAAATTAAAAAAGTTGTAACTATTCCACTTGCAGTAAAGATTGGTCCCTACTTTACTTCCTTGCCAAATATAGCCAAAAGGCTTGTTGATGCAGGTGCTAATGCACTTGTATTTTTTAATCGCTTCTATCAGCCTGATTTTAATCTGGATAATTTAGAGGTTACACCTCACATTAATTTAAGCACATCAAGTTCTCTCCTGCTCCGCTTACGCTGGGTTGCTATCTTGTATGGAAGAATCCCCGTGGATTTTGCTATTACAGGTGGCGTTCATACTGCCGAAGATGTAGTAAAATCTATGATGGCAGGTGCAAAAGTAGCAATGATGACCTCCGCACTACTCAAATATGGCATACCACATCTGGGAACTGTTCTGAAAAAATTAGAACAATGGATGAATGAACGAGAATATGATTCCATCGAGGTAATGCAGGGAAGTATGAGCCAGAAATCTGTGAATGAACCTGCTGCATTTGAGCGCGCAAACTATATGCAAGCCCTTACACGCTATACTGCGGGTAGTTAGTAATATTATAAAAATTCAATCCAAAAAATTCTTCTCTGGTGAGCAATCAAACTGTTAAATTATGTCTTCTTTAAACCCTGACCAAATAAAGGCTGTATGTTCAGATAATTCAGCCGTTTTAGTGCTATCAGGTGCAGGGACAGGCAAAACAAGGGTCATTGTAGAACATATTATATGGCTCATAAATGAAAAAAAAGTGCCACCTCAGCGAATCCTTGCTGTTACATTTACAAACAAAGCCGCAGATGAAATGAAAAAAAGGGTTTTAAGTAAAATCCCTAATTCAGACAAACAGCCCTGGGTAGGAACTTTTCACTCCTTTGGTTTGCAATTTTTAAGGAGATATTCCGCTTATGCAGGTTTGAAAAGTAATTTTATTCTCATAGATGATGAAGACCAGATTTCTCTTATTAAAAAAATCTTAAAAGCAGACCCTATCCTATTGGAACAATTTACTCCACGCGGAGCACAGGTCTGGATAAGTAGATACAAACAAAATATTTCTGACCCTACAAATAATACAATCATTCCTCCTAATCCACATTTCCCTAAATTGTGGGATGTATATAATGACTATCTCCAATCCCAGAGTCTGGTTGATTTCGATGACTTAATCTCCCTACCTGTAAAAATTTTAGGGGAGAACAGTTCAATTCAAGATAAAATCCAAAACTATTTTACCGATGTGTTGGTAGATGAGTTTCAGGACACTAATTATGCTCAATTTAGATTTGTTCAAGCCTTAAAGGGACACCATAACCGTATTTTTGTAGTTGGAGATGAAGACCAATGTATCTACTCCTGGCGTGGTAGTAATTTAAACAATATCTTGAACTTTGCAGAAACATTTCCAGAAACTTCTGTATTCCGTTTAGAGCAAAATTACAGAAGCACTAAAAATATTCTCCTTTTAGCCAATAAACTTGTAGAACATAACGAAAACCGTTTGGGTAAAAAATTATGGACGCAAAATGAAGAAGGTGAAAAGATACAATTCTACTGGGCAAAAACAGACGAGGACGAAGCAGAATGGATTGCTAATGACATTCAAAAAAATCAATATCCATTAGAAAAGATAGTAATCTTATTTCGCACTAATCACCAATCCCGTCCTTTTGAAGAAGCCTTCCGCCGAAGAGGAATCCCCCATATCGTTATCGGAGGTATCCGTTTCTATGCGAGAAAGGAAATAAAGGATATTATTGCTTATCTGCGACTTTTGACCAACGAAAGTGATGACGATGCCTTACGGAGAATTATTAATATCCCGCATCGCAATTTAGGAGAGACAACCTTAAAACAAATTGAGGAATATGCAAAACAAAAGAAAGTGCCCTTATTCCAGGT
>DAOOVZ010000119.1:0-9561 GCA_035370665.1 Candidatus Hydrogenedens sp. | reverse complement strand
ACTACGATTGTCCTTATAGCCAATCCATACACCTGTGGTAAAATCGGCAGTAAAACCGCAGAACCAAGCATCTCTACTATCATTGGTTGTGCCTGTCTTACCTCCAACGGGTCTTTTTAGTTGGCTGGCTCGGTGACCGGTTGGATAATAACCATAATCAGGTGCAGGGGTGCAAACACCTTGTAGCATGTGCATAGTAACATACGCAACTTTGGGGTCAACGACTTGCTCTTTCTCTTGATAGAAGCGACAATCGTAAAGTAGAAGTCCTTCAGGGTCACGAATCTCCTTGATAAATATGGGATAATATTTTGTGCCATTATGTGGAAATACTGAATAGGCAACTGTATGGCTCAAAACAGTTACCTCTACTGTGCCTAAAGCCAAAGTTAGTCCGACTGAATCTCTAACAATGGTATTCAGTTCACACTTTTCAAAAAATGAACGAACATAAGGTAAACCCAACATATCAACTAAACGAACGGAGACAATATTTATTGATTTTTCCAATGCTTGCCGTAGTGGTATGGGTCCCCGATAAGAGCCATCAAAATTTTTAGGTGCCCAGACACGTCCATTAGGCATTACTTTAATGAACGGTGAATCATTTATAAGTGTAGATGGTGTCATACCTGAGGCAATGGCGGACAACCAGACAAAAGGTTTTACACTAGAACCGGGTTGGCGTTTTGCTTGTGTTGCTGTATTATATTTTTCCTCCTCCCAATTCCGTCCTCCGACCAATGCACGAACGAATCCCTCGTTGCCGGAATGATTATCAATGCACACTAAAGCACCGGAAACAGGCAGAAAATTCTTGCTTTTTAATCTGGGTTTATCAAATTTGGTTAAATGTTCTTCTAATATTGCCTCAGCTACCTTTTGAAGTCGGTAATCAAGAGTAGTATATACATTCAAGCCTCCTTCAAACACTTCACTCACGGAATATTTAGATAATAGAATTTTACGAATTTCTTCTACAAAATATGGTGCTTTGATACGATATGCTTCATAGATATCAACCCCTTCCTTTTTTAATTGTTCTCTCTTTTCTGGGGTCATCACACGAGTAGATAGGTCATCTGCCAATGCTTCTTTATATTCCTCCTCAGTGATAAAACCTTCTTCAAGCATCTGAGACAGGACAATATTTCTTCGTTCAATTGCATTATTAAAATGGTTAATTGGTTCATTTACATTGGGAGCACGAGTTAAACCTGCTAAAGTTGCTCCTTCACTAAGAGTTAGGTCCTGGACGCTTTTCCCAAAATACAGTCTTGAGGCAGATTCTACACCATAAGCATTAATTCCAAGAAAAACTTGGTTTAGATAAAGTTCTAATATTTCGTCCTTTGTAAAATCCCGTTCTATTTGTAGGGCGACAATAGCCTCACGGATTTTTCTTTTTATAGTCCGTTCCATACCTACGCCTAATGTTTCTACATTGCGTACAACTTGCTGAGTAATGGTGCTACCCCCACGAAAGCGGCCTGTGCGAAGACCATACAACAACGCACTAAAAATCGCGTCAGGTCGCACCCCTTTATGGGAATAGAATTGGGCATCTTCGGTTGCAATAAAGGCTTTTTGGACATGAAGAGGTATCTGGCTCAATGCAACCAACTGACGGTCTTCTACGGAAAAGGTATATAATAATTCCCCTGTATCAGCATAGATTTTTGTCCCAATTTTGGGACGAAATGTTTCTAGAGCAGATATTGTATTTCGTGCATCTTCTAAAATCCATACGAACACGCCTAAGGCAGAACCCCACAAGGCTCCTATAATTAACATTAAACAGAAGAAGAGCCATGCACATCCGCGCCGAGATGATTCTGTATTTTCCATTTTATTTTCCTATCGAATCCATAATAAAACTATTTTATATCTACTTCTGATGATTTAGTTGAAATATCTTCCTTTATTAGAAATGTAGTTAATGATACTAAAGTTATCCCTATAACAGAACCAATCAGATTTGCAAATAAGTCAAACATTTCAAAAGAGCGTGTTGGTACAAATTTTTGACAAACTTCCAATAAGGCACTATAAATGAAAGGAATAATAATAGATAAAATTATTACCATCTTTGGATTATATCCATTCTCATTCCGAACCATTCCTGTTGCGATTATTATGGCAAAAATCATATAAAGAAAAGCGTGAACTACTTTATCCTGGTAAGGAAACAATTCCGTAGTTTCCTTTGTTATTGGTTGAATAGATACCCAAAAAACAAATAAGGCATATACAATAGATATAAATAAATACTTTCTATTCAAAATTAGTTTCCTTTTGGTTCTACAATTATTTGTTCATTCAGAGGTGTATTATTTTCTTTATTTTGTTCAGGAGGACTAAATCCCGATTTAAAATCTTCGCTTTGTTGTGTAGGTTGGATTAAAGATTCATTAGGTAATATTATATTTTCTTTACTCTCAGAATTAAAAGGAGAGGAAGGAACAAATCGTTCAGGTAAGATGGTAATCACAGCAGGATAACCATCGTCAATTGGAATGCGTATAACCGGTGCTTCTCGAACAGTTAAATAACCTGTTTCATCTATATAGAAAGTCAGTGTGACATTCCTACCTTCTGATAACATATCAGCAAGAAGCAAGTAAACATCTGTAATAAAATGTTGGCGTATTTTTAGCAAATCATTTGCCATTTTCAAGATTTTTTCCGAATTTAGAAACCAGAGATATGAAGCCGTTGGAAGAAATTCATCTGGATTGTTCAAATACACCTCTGGGCGTATCGTTCGACGGATATAATTATAATTGCGTGAACTTGCCTTCATCAAAAGGGTATTCCTCCTAAACAAAAGTTCGGGACGAAGTTCAAATTGAACATGTTGTATTACTCGGACAATTTGAACAATTGCTTGAAGAGAAAATTCAGGTGCTACTTGTGCTCCCAGATAAGGTAGAAATTCTGTTGGATTGTTCATAATATCTATTGGTAAAAATGGCATATCTGTTGCAATTCCATACTGAGGTGGAACAAGCAACTTTGTAGCAGATATACCTATACCATCGGGCACAATAATTAACCTTATATTATGCAATGCTGGCGGAAGGCTCGAAAAAATGCTCCTTAAACTATGATAATGTGCTTCGGTATACATATCACCATCAAACAATAAAATATTAAAGTCACTGAAAAAACCTCTCATAGGTTCAGGTAATTGTACTCTACTTAAAAATTTGCCCGGTGGAAGATAGGCTGTCAAGCACATACATAGATATATCATTGCTTCATGCAACGGTGATAAAACACCTGGGGCAGGAGGAACTCCTGCAGGCACGGATTGCCCAACCAAATTGTCCCATAACTGAGTAATTTTTATCGGCGTTTTTTTTAATTCTGTGTCTATTATCTCCACCAATTGAGACATTTGACTTTCCTTGAGATAGCCAAAGTTTTTTAACAAAAATTGTGAGGAAAGAACAAGAGAAGCAGGAAGTGGTGTTTGTTTGTTGGCTTCATTCAATAAGGATAAAGATGCAAATACCGTTGCATACAATAACAAATCACCCTGAAATTCTGGGGTTTGTTGAATCATTACATCCCACATTTCCGAATGAACAGGAGTATAAGGATAAGTCTTAAAATACACAGATACCTGCTTTTCCCATGCATCTAATTCAATCCGCTTTAATATCAATTTATTTCTCAACTCTTGCCAGAATGTATCCCATTCTAATGTGCCAGGGTCAGGTGGGGTAAAATTTAAAGAACTTAAATCAGCACTCGTTGAAACTTGATTTTTAGAAATACTCTCTACCTGCCTGTTAAATTCTTTATTTTCTATCGAAATTTTATTCTCTTGTGCTATTACATTATATGATAAAAAAAACAAGGAAAAATAGCATATAACCATAAAATTTTTAATTGCTTTATCAAACATATTACTATTTCTCATGTTTATTTATCTTAACTTGATATATTTCAGTATCTCCCTCACCAAATATTTTAGTAAGTTCATCAAATATGATAGGTTTATTTCCTCTGGAAAGTCCCTTTTCGTAGGGTCCAAAGAAAATAAGGTCAACATTATATCTCATCAATATTTCCCGTTGAAATTCTTTATTCAATGTATCACTAAAAAAACGAATAACATCTCCATTCTTTTGGACATAATCTCTGGTGAGCATAAAATGTCCCGTTACTGTTTTACAATGTGTGTAAGCAAAAATAAATGGTGATGTCCTCGGCGAGGCAAGAACAACCGCATTTTCATCTACCTTATTATTCATATATTGGAGACCATTAAAGGAATCTTTTGTTAGGTAATATGTCCAGATAGGATGACCATCTTTCAAATCGTTGAACATAGAAACATAAACGAATGCACTAGAAGGGATTGAAAATAAGATTATTAAAATACTTATTACAATTAGAAAATGTTTCCACTTAAATATTGGATATTCCAATTTATTTTTTATCTTTAATTCTTTGATTTTTTCTGTAAACCAGGTGTAAGGACCTACCATAGTTAAAATGGGAGGAACAATAAAAAAGGCATATAGACCTGACTCTTGACCGGGTTTCCAGTAAGGGTATAGATTACATATTCCCCAGGCAACCAAAATCCACGAAAACAGTATAAGAAAACTTATCCGTTCTTTACATTTTTTTGTCAGGTAAAAGAAAAAAACCAGGCATGCGAGCCATGTCCAACCTACCCCAATTATATATTCAATAAGGAAACCTGGTTTTCCTAAAAACTGATTGTTCTGTGACCATCCTGACATCCCGAGAGGGTCTGAAATAGACATCCATAAATAATATAAAATAGCAGGGAAATGGATAACTGCTGGTATTAAGGAAAGATAGAACCATTTCTTTTCCCATTTGTTTTGAAACCAACAGAACAGAATGGGTGTTAATGCAAACATAATATAAGACTCAGGAATCAGGAAAGGACGCATAAGCGAATGGATAAGAGCCATTAGACCAGAGAGGATAAAATATTTAGTTTTGCCTGTTTGAAAACCACGAATTAGAAAGGCATACATAAGAACGGCGCATGTCAGGGAACGAACAAAATGTGGTTTACAAATCAAGTAACTAAGAATTTGAATACCTTCTAAATCCTTACCTAAGGGTAGAGAAAGATTAAAAAATTTATTTAACAGCAAGATAATCCAACCGAATCCTGAACACACAGTAATTAAGACAAAAACAAATCTACGATGGGAAATAATATCAAGGTTTATAGCAATTAGATAGTAAACCGCGAATGAAAACAAGAAGACTGAAATTATTCTGTCCACATGGAAGAAAGCAATGACTGAAAGATGTAGCCAGCGTGCTAATCTGCCCAAAAGCCACCATTCTACATGGAAAAATGAGGTATCTAAATTTTCAGGTGTGCATTGGTTTACTAATAGATTTTTTCCTTCCCATGCTTGTTGTTGGAACATGATATAACCGAGAGACCCTGAAGTTCCTCTACCAACCATTCCCATAAAAACACGATTCTCTCCCGCAATATAGTGACCATATAAATAGGGAAATGAACCTAAAATACAAATGAGGATAGCCCAGACCAAAGGAAATAAAAATTCCTGTTTTGAAATTGGTGGACAATAAGTAAAATCCTTATCTGGATGTAAGTAATCTATATTAGACATCCCTGCCGTCACTAAAAATATCCCCCACTATTAATTGCAGTTTTTTCATCCTCAGATATTTCTTCTTCCTTTTCTTTAGTTGGAGGAGTGGGATTTAACTCTTTTTTCTCTTTATCCGTTTTCATTTCTTTTCGTGTTGAACACCATTTATTCCATTCTTCTTTGAAAAAATTCCACATCTCTGAATGTTCTGACTTTTCAACAGATTTTTGAGGTATCCCCTTTTCATCTGGTGAGAGGAGTTCCTCAAACTCTGGTGGGGCACAAAAAGAAAGTGGCTGGCGAATACCGTTATCATATTCTTCACGCAGTTGCCGTTGTTTTTGAGCATATTCGGAACATTGTTGCCATGTTAGCCACTGCTGCCAATTCAAGTATTGCCAACCATTTTTGATAAATGAACGACCTATTGTTCGACTGGGAAGATACAACTCAGAAATAATGACACGCTCCTTTAAATTTGATGATTTATCTCCATTCATCCAATTAGTTATTGGCAAGGCTATTCCATCCCACTGCGGGTCCGAAAAAGAAATATTTATTAAACGAAGGAGTGTTGGGAATATATCTACGAGAGAAACCTCTTCATTGATTTTTCTCATTTGTGAAGATAAAAAAGGAGCATGAATTAAAAGAGGAACATGAATAGTTTCAAAATATAATCTCCACGCATGTTCCACAAAGCCATGGTCTAAAAATTCTTCTCCGTGGTCTGCAGTGATAACCCAGATAGAGTTCTTATCATTACGAAGTTTCTTAAGTGAATAATATAATGTCTTGATAGAATCGTCAGTAAAAGATATTTCTGCATCATAACGGGTAATAAGGTCCTCAAATCTGGGTTCACCAGGTCCAAAACCTTGCTGAACTAATTCAGGCAGGTGAAAACGAATCTCATCATACACGCGTAACGGCTTTGTATAAATTTTATTCTCAAAACGGAGGTAATAAGAAGGAGGAGGCTCATAAGGCTCATGTGGGTCGTAAATATGAATATATGCAAAAATAGGTTTATGTTCATCTATTTGATTTATATAAGTCAACATCTTTTCTACTAATTTTGTGCTATTTCCACTGATACCAAATTTCGTGGTTAATACTTCAACATGTTCAAATCCCTTTCCAAACATGTGCTTCATAAGAGCAGGATGGTCAGTAAAAAGCATTGTTGTATAACCATTTTCTGCAAATATCTCAGGAAGGGTTGAAATGGTAGGGTCTATTTGTGCATACCAACCTGTACTCCACGGCGTTGAAGAGGAATAACGCCCCATTAACATAGCACTCACACTCTCACATGTATAAGTAGAAGGAGCATAAGCCCGCTCAAAAACTAGACTTTGCATCGCTAATGAATCTATAAAGGGACTCGTATTTCTCTGGTAGCCATATATACCTAAATGGTCTGCACGAAGTGAATCAATAACTATAAAAAAAACATCAGGACGCGAAGAGGAATTGCTATGAGTAGCATTTTGAGAACCTACTGTATCTGCACTGCCACATCCAAAAAACAGACAGAAAAAAAGAAATGTAGGGAAAATGATTCTATTTAAATTAGACATTTGCAGGAATTACTCCTTCATAAAAATTTCACATATTTTTATACTAAACTTTCAATTGTATAAGTATACAATAATTGAAACTTGATGAATAATACTTTTTTAGACAAGTTTACTATAAAGGAATGATTATTTTTTGTCTAGATTGGATTATGCACGATAGAGAGAGTGCCCAATCCCCATTGCTTTGCGAACTGCTTCAACGGTTGCCAAGGCAACAGGTGTAACTTTTTCTGCATTTGCGCGTAGGAATGATTCTACATGCTCTTGATTATTGTCCGGGTGATTAAATCTTTCGATGATTGGAGCATTAAATTCAGAAGCAAGACGAGCCACTTCTTGTTTTAACTTACTATAGAATTTCTCGCCTTTCCTATACTTTTGAACAAATTCGAGATAGAGTGGTTCAGGTGCAAGTAGTGAAAGTAGTCTATATAGGACTCCAACTCCTGAAGGCATGTGTGAAATAATATCATCAGGAGCATTACTTTCAACTGGTAAGGGTAATGGGTCGGTAGAAGTTTCTACCGCACGGATTTTTTTCAAAACAGTATCAGGGTCATCCAATAAGTCGAGCGTGTTATTTTCGCTTTTTCCCATCTTTGAGGAACCATCTAAACCGGGTAAACGAAAGGCTTCACGACCCATAGCCTGTGGAACATGAAGCGTTTCACCGAATCGGCTATTAAATCGTTGAGCAATGTCTATTGCCATTTCTAAATGCTGACGCTGGTCATCACCCACAGGCACTTTGTCTGCACGAACAATCAGAATATCTGCTGCCATTAATACTGGATAACCTAATAAACCATAAGAAAGGGGATTTCCATCTACTTTTGCTTCCTCACGAAGTTTAGAAAATTTATCTTTGTAAGTAGTCCCTCTTTCAAGAAAACCGATATTTGTTATCATACCTAATAGTAATGTTAATTCAGCAGTGCAAGGCAAATCACTCTGACGATAAATAATAGATTTATTTGGGTCTAAACCACATGCCACATAAGTGCGAAGCATATCAATTGTATTCTGATATATATTTTCATAAGTGGTGATAGTCGTCAAAGCATGATAATCTGCAACAAAATAATAACAAATGGACTTGTCCGATTCTTGAAGTTTTATAAATTCTCGAATTGCACCAAAATAATTTCCGTAATGAAGCCGTCCCGTAGGACGAATCCCTGACAAAATAATCTCCTTCTTATTTAATGTTTCTACCATTTTAAGACCTCTTATATATAATTAGTTTCTATGATTTTACAAATAGTTATAAATAGAATATATCTCTTTACAGGGTGAGTTCTAAATATTATACAAAATCTTTAATTAAAGTCTCTAATTGTGGAAGGTTAACTCAAAATGAAAGTATTTATTTCTTCAATAACATTAACAAAATAAGAGATTAATATTCCTATAATATATATGTTAATATATTTACAAAATGTGTTTTTTGATTTTTAGTGTTGATAAATATTACAATAGACTATATAACGAACGGTAAGTATAAAAATATTATATAAATAATTATAAAACTTTAACAAAAAACCAATTGGAGGATGTAATTATGTCAGAAGAAAAAAAATCAATTAGTTCTTTAATGGTAGAAAACAGAACCTTTCCACCATCTGAGGAGGTTAGAAAAAGGGCTTACATTAAATCCTTTGAAGAATATTATCAGATGTGGAAGAGTTCTATTGACGATTGCGAAAATTTCTGGTTAGAACAAGCAAAAACTTTATCCTGGTTTAAGAAACCAACAAAAGCACTGGAATATACATGGAATACAGATGCACGAATTATACGCCATACATGGTTTGCAGATGGTGAACTAAATGTATCCTATAACTGCCTTGACCGCCATTTGAACACTCCAATAGCCAAGAAAAATGCTATCGTTTGGCAGGGAGAACCCGAAGAGGATGTAAAATGTCTTACTTATGAACAACTTCATAAGGAAGTATGCAAATTCGCTAATGTTCTTAAGTCTCTTGGTGTAAAAAAGGGTGACCGTGTATGTATC
Source organism: Candidatus Hydrogenedens sp. (assembly GCA_035370665.1). Classification (GTDB taxonomy): domain Bacteria; phylum Hydrogenedentota; class Hydrogenedentia; order Hydrogenedentales; family Hydrogenedentaceae; genus Hydrogenedens. Next base: position 337 of record DAOOVZ010000119.1, on the reverse strand, counting down.
TATTTGCCAATGGTACCTGAACTACCTATTACCATGTTGGCTTGCACACGAATTGGTGCTATTCATTCTGTTGTGTTTGGAGGATTCAGTGCAGAGTCGCTTCGGGACCGCATTAATGACTCTGAATGCAAAATCCTTATTACCTCAAATACTTCATTGCGTTCTGGTAAATCCATTCGCTTAAAGGACATCGCCGACAATGCACTAAAAGAGACACCCAGTATTGAGAAATGTATTGTTGTCAAAAGGAATGGGGAACCTTGTGCCATGAAAGATGGGCGTGATTTGTGGTATAACGATTTAATGGAGAAGGCTTCTGATGTGTGCGAAGCGGAAA
>DAOOVZ010000118.1:0-9723 GCA_035370665.1 Candidatus Hydrogenedens sp. | reverse complement strand
CTGGGCATGAATAATGTTTCCACCACGCTCAAAAATGAACCGCGCAACATTGTAGACAATTCCTGGCACATCAGGACAATGTAATTTCAACACTGCTGATTTGTTGCTTTTCATCTATGTTTCCTTTATGTTAATAACAAATTTACTTTAATTCTTTATATTAAGTTAATCATCAAGTTGTAAAATTCCTTTGAGATTATGTAAAAATAATATAACATAATTGAAAAGTAAAATGTTCAGGACAACAAATATAGGATACTTATAATGAAGAAGAAAACTTTACTTGTTATTACATCTATTATATTTACACAGGCACTCGTTTTTGCAGACCAGAACTCATTTTATCCAAGAGGAGAACTGGAAAAACGAGTCCAGTGGGTGCAAGACAGATTCGATTTTATTCATGACCCTGCTTATACAGATTCATTTATCTTGCAGGATATTAAACTTAGCCCGGATACCCCCCGCCGATTTCAAGAGTTTAGTGGGGATATTTCTGGCAGGTTTTTAGAAGTAATATCACTTGAACCACGAGGGGACTATCATAAGGCATGGTCAAGACGAATCGCTCAGGAAATTATAAAATATCAGAAAGAGGACGGTAGGTTTGGTAATCCAGACCTTGTGTTTACGAAAGACCAGGTTGGCAGAGACCACATGGCATTACTTTGGGGCAATGGTAGATTATTGGTTGGATTAATTTCTTATTATCAGATAAATAAAGACCCTGCTATATTGGAAGCATGCAAGAAGATGGGAGATTTTTTCATTGCCATCTTTGAAGAGTGTTCTCAGCCTGATGTGATTAAACGTCTGGAAAAGCAGGGTGCCAATGGATTTATATGTTTTACTCAATGGAGCGAAGGATTGGAACTGCTTGCGCGTGCTACGGGTGATAACAAATATCGCGAAACAGCGAAAAAGATGGAGCCACTTCTACAACCCCCTATAAACCAGCACTCGCACGGATATATTACGACTTTGCGTGGCGATATGCTCATCTGGGAAAGCACAAAAGACCCTGAAATTTTGGCAAGGAATGAAAAGAGGTTTAATCAACTTGTTGAAGAGGGGTGGGTAAAGGCTAACGGCGGAGTCCCAGAATATTTTAATAAAACTTACCCAAGAGATGAAGGATGTTCTGAGGCTGATTTATTCCGCTGGTGTTTGCAATTGTGGAAAGCCACAGAGAAAATTGAGTATCTGGAATATGCAGAACGCTGTCTATTTAACAGTTTATTCTCAAACCAATTTGAGACAGGCGATTTTGGACATCACACATTTGACTCTTTGGGATATGTGTCTTCACCGGGACCGGGTCGAGCCTGGTGGTGTTGCACTATGCACGGGTTGCGTGCCTTACATGATTTGAAACAGTGTGTAATAAATACACCAACCGATGGAAAAATTCAGATTAACCTTTTTCTCAGTGGTGAATATTACGGGAAGGATTTTGTAATCAAAGCCTCACGATTAGAAAGTAAAGATGGGGCATTTGAATATGATTTTGACTGGTTGAAAACACCAACAGTTGAATGGGCTCTGACTATTCGACATCCATACTGGGCAGAAACAGTAGAGGTAGCAATAGATAATAAGCCAGAATTTACAAGTTCTGAGCCGGGTACTGTTATGGTTAAGCGTGTGTGGGAAGAAAAAAATAAAGTAAAGATAAAAATTCAACCCATTATTAGATTTGTGAACACAGAAATAAAAGAGATTCCTTATGAGCAGTTATCCAATTTACAGAAAGTAGCAATATTTGTTGGACCCTGGCTAATGGGTATTAATGCTGTTGATAATCCTATGTTCCATGGTGAGCCGTATAGCGATAACATTATCCTTTTACCAAATACCCTTCAAGAACTAAAACAAAATATAATTTTTACAGAAGAGACACGCTTTCCGCTACAATCAGGACCGCATTTGACTGTTACTTATAAACATTCTGGATTTTCAGAACCATGTAAGGCTACATTTACCCCTGTTTCCGAGCGTAGTCGCAATAATGAGGCTACCTTTACCTTCTGGCACAACATACAGAAACAGTAATAATCATTCTACTTTCATAGACGATTATATTCACATGTTTGGCAATACTCTATGCTAAAAATCAAAATGACTAAATATAAAGAGGCAAGATATAAATTAATTACATCTTGCCTTTATTTTAATTCTAATCTGTTAAACTGTTGTTATGCTTCAATGGTTCGGTCAAGGGTCAGATTATACCAGCCAATACCTAATTTATTAAGGGCATAACCTATTTCTTTTAGATAATCGCCATAACACATCATCCAGTGAAAGCCAACCATATCTTGTGCCAAACGATTGCAATCTCCTTCAATCTCTACATCTGTCTGAGAACGACAAATATCAAGAAATGGGTTTGCATTAATCTTGCCACGGAAACCAATCCATTTCTTAAATTCAAAATCTGGGTCAATTACGGTAACAGGTTCACCTAACCGCATTTCTACCTTCGGTGCAGCACCATAATCAGATTCGTAATGTGTCAGTATGCGAACAGGTTCAAGATTTTTGCCGTCCATTCTGCGAGGTGCTGTGCAATGGGCAATGGTAACAACGCCATGATGGGGATAAGTTGGGTCTTGCAGGAAAACGGGTTTTGAACAAATATAGTTAAGCAATACACCTGACGGGATAACTGCAAAATCAGATTCGCAAAATGCCATAGCACCACGGTCATTGATTAAACTTAGTGTCATACATGCAGTTGTCTTTGCTTTCGGGATAATAGTGCTCATACAGTTGTTAACCGTAATGGCTGGGGCATCAAATTCGTTCATAATTTGTTCAAACACTTCGGCTAATATGAAGGCATTTTCAAGAAATGGCATATCTGTTTCCATTTTTGTATTTGGCAGATTCAGGTATTGCTTTGTCCATGCTTTTGCCTGTTCGCGGAGTTTGCTATCGTTCAAAGCGGGAGTAATCCGTTTGTCCAATTCGCTATATGGATAGTCAATGAGTTCCATCTTAAATTTTTCCCTTGTCAGGTCCGGTGATTTTATACCACCTTCACCCCAGCCTGAAGGTCCGCCAATACAAACGATTTTGCTGCCAACTGCATTTTTCAAAGCATAAAAAGACCTCAACCGCCATAAAACATCACTATATTCATCTACAACAACATCCTGTGGTGAAAGGCGTGGCTCTCCCAATGTATCCACTGTTTTTCTCAAAAAGCGTGGACTAACAATTTCATACCAGAGATATGCCGGACCAGTGCGATGTCTAACAAAAACGATATGATGTTTGTTGTCACTGAATACGGAATCTATTTCACCCATAGCACCATAAACAATTGCCACATCCGCAGCGACATTGCGAGCCTGTTCGGCTTCTGATGGTGTATCTACTGCTATTATAGGCAAAATCTCCAGAGGGAATTCAGCCTTTTGTTTCATTTCAGCCAATTCCTTTTCAATTTGCTGACATTCCTTTTGCACATCCTCCTTCGTGTGAAAGCCACCCCAGGAACGCCAACTAGTTTGTTCCTGTCGTTGATACAAGTGATAAGTGAATATGGGCTGAACAACTAACGGTTTCTTCTTTGCAGAAGCAATCGGTTTCTCCAGATATTCCATTGTTACATTAGCAGAGGAAGAGGAAGTCTCTGCGGCTGATAAAATGGCACTTGCTCCGACTGCTGTTCCACCTACCGCAGCGAGGAATGTTCTTCGAGCCATGTTTATCTGCGTTAAGTCATGAAGGCAGCCACAGCAAAACTGTGGATGTGAATGTTTGTTTTCCTGTGTCATAGTGTTTTTTCCTTTTTTTAAGAGTCTAAAATTGTTACTACAATTAATTTTATAACCATATTTTATAGTGTAACAAATGTAAAAACCAACTCTTATATAGATTATGTTATATCTTTTGAAAAAAATTTTTATATTTTTAGTGGATATTGGTGACAAAAGTGCATAATTTAGTTTTACTCATTTCCATTAGTCAGTTTTGCAATTGAATAATATCTCACAGATTGGGTTGTCCTGTGGAGGCAATAACTGATTGCCAGAGGGTTCCACGCGGGTCAACTTTTTTTCTGCCTTTGATAACCATTTCTATCGGTATATGAACAAACTGATTATGTATATATCCAATTGTGAAACCTGTTCTACCTGTCATTCCTGCATGAACAGCATTCCGCGCTAAAGCATCACAAAAAGCAGAATCTTCTGCGTTTGCAGGAACACTACGAATTAAATAACTGGGGTCAAAATATTTCATCTGAATAGGTATTTGCTGATTTTTGAAATGGTCAATGATTTTATCCCTTAAAAATTTTCCGACATCAGGATAAATAATATTTCCAGAAGCGTCTCTCTGTTTTTCTTTGTCTATCATCCAATCTGAACCTGCGCCCTCTGCTACTACAACGAGTGCGTGTTCTCTTGTAATGAGTCGTTCTTGGAGCCAGGGGAGAAAGCCACCTTCGCCCTCTAAAGTTATGGAAATTTCAGGAATAATGGTATAATTTACCAATTGACTTGCAAGGGTTGCATAAGCAGACACAAAGCCTGAATCTCTACCCATAAGTTTAACTAGACCTATCCCATATAAAACTGATTTGGCTTCTGTATGTGCACATATAAGGACTTTCCTCGCCTCTCCAATTGCTGTATTAAAACCGAAGGTTCGGGAAGTATAAAGGATATCATTATCTATTGTTTTGGGGATACCAATAATTGAAATTGGATAACCATTTTTTTGCGATGTGAGGAATAGTTGATGTGCGCCCCGATGTGTTCCATCACCACCAACACAAAAAAGTATGTTCACTCCCAATGACCGCAAATAATCAAGCATTTTCTCAGGGTCTTGTGGTCCTCGAGATGTGCCTAATATCGTTCCTCCTTCGTCATGTATCTCGTCAACAATCTCTGGGTCAAGGGTAATAGGTGGCAAATTCTTTTCTGGATTTAACCCTTCATAACCGTAGTGAAACCCCCATATTTTTTGCACTCCATAATTAAACCAGAGTTCTATTACAGCAGAACGAATTACATTATTAAGCCCGGGACAAATCCCTCCACATGTTACAATTCCTGCTATCGTTTCCTTAGGTTTAAAAAATATCTTATCACGCGGACCTGCTTTTTCAAAGAAGATTTGTTCCATTGGAAAAGCCATTTCTTGACTGTCATATTCAATAGTTGCAGGGATAAATGTAGTATCATTTACAAATATCAAATCTTTTTCTACTTTGTCTTTTTGAGTTTGCAAGGGCGAAGATATTTCACACGCCCCTAATTTTTTAATATTCACAAACATATAAATCCATCCTTAATAAAATCCGATTATTACATAAAATAGCTATAATATGCTTCTGAGGAAATATATTACTATAAGATTATAGAAAATTGTTGCTATTTGCTAAAAAATTACAGAATCATTAGTATTTGCGATTAATATATTGATTCAGCATAACAAGAAAGATAAGTGGATTTTTAGTGAACGGGTCAAAAACAATTGTGATATAGAAATTGAAACTTTTATATGGGACTTATCGTGCACCTACGACTCGGTCTTTGGTAAATTCGCGCCATAAGACAAACCAAATTGCGAGAAAAATAAAGATAGCAGATATGACAGATATAGTAATTACTGCCCGTAATGGACTAACAAAGAAAAGTTCTTTTTGAAAACTTCCAAGCACAGTCATAACTGCTCTATTGTATCGTTGAGAAGCAAGGACAGGAAACATAGAATCTAAATATTTTTGAATTGTCCAGAAATCAGCAATACCTGGAATAAAATTTGCCGCTTTCTCCCATCCAAAAAACAATATTACCCCGATAATAATTGGATAATTGGTGGCACAACCTAACATAAAACTGATGGCTCCATATCCCAACAAGCCCATAATGCCAACCCCAATATACCGCGACATCATGCCGATACCTATGGAATCAATATGAATACTTCCCAGAACAACGCAAGCAATGAAAGTAAATAATATCCCGATTGCTAATAAAAAACTTGCAATAAGCATGTAGGCAAGAAATCTACCTATTACCCAGGCAAGGCGCGATACAGGTCTTGTAAGCAGGTATATTATTGTTAACGAATCTACCTCCTCCCGAATACCAATTAAACCAATAAATAAAGCCAACAATGGAGTTAATGTGTGGACATAAATCTGTTCGGAAAGGCGAATAAAAATATCTAAACCACTCTCACGAAACACTGTTCTTGAAAATAGAGCAACAAAGACAGGTATAACCACAGGTAAAACGCAGATAGCAGACATTAACAGGAAACGGTCGCGGCGTAAAGTAATAGTCAAGGCATGATAAAATGAAGTCTTGGTATCTAAATATAGGTTGCTTATCTTTTTGATTTGTATCCCCATAATGTTTATTACAGTCCTCGTGGTATATGGGTTGAGATTAAGTATTGGAATACAGATTGCAAATCTTCATCTGCACAGTGGAAACTAAATATTGGGATTTTCCCTTCTAAAATAATTTCATTAATACATTTAAAAGTTTGTAATGGGTCAAGAGTATGCACGGTCAGGAATTGGGTGTCAAAGTTAACACTAGTAATGTTTGAATCAGAACTTAACAATTGATAAACCTTTTTGGGCTCCATTGTTTCAATGACAATGGTGCGAGGATGGTTTTGAATCAAATCTCTTATTTCGCGTATTTTTCCAAGAGCCAATACTCTACCGTTATAAATCAGGATTACAGTATCGGTTACGCGTTCTACCTCGTGAAGGACATGACTCGAAAAAACAACCGTTTTCCCTTCATTCCCAAGGCCGATAACTAAATGGAATAATTCTTCGCGTGCAGTTGGGTCTAATCCGTTCATAGGCTCATCTAAAAATAATATTTGTGGGTCATGAAGAAGTGATTGAGCCACTTTAATGCGCTGACGCATACCTTTACTATAGGTAGAAATCGGGTCATACATTCGCTCTACCATGTGAACCCGCTCTAATGCATCTCCTACTCGCTTTTTTGCTGCTTTTGGATGATAGCCGGAATATCTTGCTAACCAATATAAAAATTCAAAGCCACTGACTTCTTCTACAAAATGGTCCATCTCTGGACAATATCCAAGTATTGAAAGAATCTGGAAATTATTGCGTGGTTTCTTTCCTAAAATCCGAATTTCACCACGACTGGGACGATAAAGTCCCAGTGCTAATTTGATAAATGTAGATTTTCCTGCTCCATTTGGTCCTAGTAGACCCACTACGCCTGAAGGTATCTGGACGGATACATTATTTAATGCAACAACCTCTCCAAACCATTTTGAAAGTTCTTTTGTCTCTATTTGTGCATCCACTTGCTAACCTTTCTCTGCTTTCCGCACCTGTATAATACTTATCAGTAAAAATAGAACACAACAGGAGACTATATATAGAAACATTCCTGTAACATTAATATCATCCATTGTGCGGAAAAAGATGTTTCGGTCAATATTGAAAACTCTCTGTCCCATAAAATAGATAGCTACAGGTAATGAAACTTGCATATAATTCCCATCTCTCATAAAATTGGATAGTAGTCCTGCCAATGAGGTGTTTGCAATAATAAGAGTTACTATACTAATCACAGTTATATTTTCAGTTGAGAAGATACTCGATGCTGCGATAATTCCTAACGCAATAGGAAGGACTAATATTAAAGAGAAAAACAAACTATCAGAGACTATAGGGAAATAACTGATTAGCCCTAACCATGTGGAACTCTTTTTAGTGGTATAATCAGTTAGCATAAGTATAAGTGCTGGGAAAAAGGTTAAAGAAAAACCACAGAAAACAACAGATAACAATTTACCCAGTAAATAGTCATACCAATGTATAGGTTTAGAAAAATAAATATCCCATAGGCGATTTTTCCGGTCTGCACAAATTGCTCCTGCACCCACATATAGCAAAATAAGCAGGACAAGGGGTGCCTGTAAGCGAATAAAGTGAAAATATAATTCATTATCCACTTTTATCCATGTTACGGAACGAATGAGTGGAGCCAGCGGATGATTGGGGTCCTGTATAGCGGCGTTATACAAGATAATCTGGATGAATCGTGCAATAGGCTGCAACATACCTAATATAAAAAGCACAATGAAAATACGAGAACGATTCCAGAGCCGCACCTCTTCAAGAAAGACAACCCACCAACGAAACCGACGAATATACTTCCCCTCAAAGGGTCTATAAGAAAATGAAAATACTGGCATAGTTTAATTTACCTCTACTTTTTCTGCAGTGGTCTGAAATAGGTTAATAAGACTACCCTCAGTTGGAACAAAAGAACGCACGATTGTGCCTGCCCGTTGAGCACATCGAAAAATCTCTTCACGAGACAGGTTATTATGAAGGTGTATTGATAATATACCTCGGGGTAATTCTTGATATTCAACGCCTATTTTGCTTAATTCTTCTTTGAATGGTTCTATAGGCTCTTGAACTGTAATCTCATAATGATTTGCATGACTGTCTATAAGGGCTTGTAAATTTCCACAGAATACAAGACTACCTTTATTTAACACAATAATTTGTGAACATAAATCCTGAACATCAGGTAAAAGATGAGTAGATAATATTGTAGTAACGCTCCGCTGTTCGGAAATCTCCTTTATTAGTTGCAGCATTTCTAATCTACCATCGGGGTCTAAACCATTAGTAGGTTCATCTAATATTAAAATTTGCGGGTCATGCAAAATAGCCTGTGCCAACTTTACTCGTTGTAACATTCCTGTAGAATAAGTCTGCATGGGTCTATATCGTGCTTCTTGCAATCCTACATAGTTCAATACTTCGTGCGACCGTTCCAAAGCGTCCACATAGGACATGCCGACCAATCTACCGCAATATACCAGAAAACTGACAGCTGTGACCTTTGGACTTACTACTTCACGCTCTGGAATGTATCCCGAGATAGCACGAACTTTTAAAATATCTTTTGGCAACGAGTATCCCGCAATAACGATATTTCCTTTTACAGGTCTGAGAAATCCCAGAAAGGTGCGAATCAAGGTTGTTTTCCCTGCCCCATTCGGACCCATCAGACCAATTACACCACGCTCTAACGAGAAGGATACATCATTAATTGCAATATTATTGCTATAAGTTACAGTTAAATTTTCAACCTTAATAAAAGCCACTTGCTTCAACCTTATGGATAATTGGATTAGATTATAATCGAACCATACACTCAACATTCATAACAGGTTCGTCACCTTTAACTACAATTACAGTGCTGTAAACATATCGCACCCCACGACCAAATTGCACATAATAAATATCTAATTCCCATTCGCCTGTGGGGACATCCTCAAATACAAATGTTCCTCCCAAAGGATTTACCATTGTGCTCATACTGCCTACAAGTTCATCCATATTAACAACCTGTCCAAATGCAAATGGGCGGCCTGTTGGCGGTCGTAGTAAAGCAACCCCACCAATTGGTGGAGATGGATTGGAATGTCCTTCTATTCGTATTCCACCCATTCTACCAAAGTCAAATCGAGTGGTTTGTCCTTCCTTTACTTCTACGGGGACACCTCTGCTTTCAAATAGTCCACTCATATTTATATTGTCAACATCAGTGGGCGTGGAGCCTACCGGCACTGCTACCATCTGATAAATGCCACTGGTTAATCCATCAAAAAAATAATAACCACTTTCATCTGTATTGGTAGTTTTAGTTCCACCGGGACCCAAAATAATCACGAGGG
>DAOOVZ010000117.1:0-9783 GCA_035370665.1 Candidatus Hydrogenedens sp. | reverse complement strand
AAATCTATCGCCTCCTTATAATGCGTGCCACTACGCCAATGTGTTCCCATTTGTAAAATCTTATCTTACCTAGTTTACCTGATTTTACAAAATCTATCGCCTCCTTATAATGCGTGCCACTACGCCAATGTGTTCCCATTTGTAAAATCTTATCTTACCTAGTTTACCTGATTTTACAAAATCTATCGCCTCCTTATAATGCGTGCCACTACGCCAATGTGTTCCCATTTGTATAATACGGTTATTCTTCTTTGCACATTCCAGAATGGCTCTACCCTCATCAATTGATTTGCCTAATGGCTTTTCACAATACACATCCTTACCTGCTTCACAGGCATAAATCGTGGGTAACGCATGCCAATGGTCAGGGGTTGCGACCAAAACAATATCCACATCCTTCCGTTCAACTACCTTGCGAAAATCCTTTTCTGTCTCAGGTTTATGTCCTCTCTGTGCTTCTACTAATTTTATGGTCTCTGCTAACATAGCATCGTCAACATCGCAGATAACACCACAATCTACCTCCGGATTCAGAAAAAATGTGGAAAGGTCAACTTTGCCAATACCACCACACCCTATCAACGCAAGATTTATTTTTTCATTTGGCGATACAGTCTTAGCTTCTTCTTTGGCTTTTTCTGTCTGCTGTGCAAACAGAGTATTCTGGATGAGGCTGGCACCAATGCCTGTTGAAATAATTGTATTTCTCATAAACTCTCTACGGTTTTGTCTTTTCATAACTTGACATTCCTTTTAATTTGAATTATCTATTACCTAAGCAAACATTATATATTTTATACTATTCTTATGCTATTATACTATTTTCCTTAATTAATCACATCTAAAATTGGTAAACTAATTAAAAAACTTGTCAAAAACGATATGTATTTTTCAATAATCAAAAATGTTATTAAAAACTTACAATGGCGATATAAATATTATGGCTTCAAATCTATGTGGACCGCTGCAAAAACTTACTTTCTAAATACAATTCGTAAATTTCAAAATCGTTTTTTTCCTACTCGTGTTGAATGCCCGTGTTGTGGTTGGAAAGGCTATGGATTTCGGTATCTGGATTGTGGCTGGTTTATCGTTCCGCAGGTGGAATGTCCTGTATGTAGAGCCCATGAGCGACATCGCTTTTTTACACTTTACCTTAAACGCACACCACCACAGTTCTTAAAGGAAGGACAGGAAAGAAAAAAAATTCTTCATTTTGCTCCTGAACATCATTTCCGAAAAATTTTGGAGTCAAGTGGAAATCTATATCTTTTCTCAACTGACTATAACCCTGCGGCATTACTTTCAATAGCCCCACCTCGATTTATTGCGGATATTCACAATCTACCCATAAAGGATAGCGAATTTGAAGGGATTGTATGCCTGCATGTTTTGGAACATGTAGTTGATGACCGAAGAGCCTTAGATGAACTTCTACGGATTTTATCGGCAGATGGAGAACTGCTTCTTATGGTTCCTTTTATGATGGACCAGAAGGAAACTATTGAATATGGAGTGCCAAGACCTGATATATTTGACCATATTCGGGGCTATTCTCCTCTAGATTTCAAAGAGAGACTACAAAAATTTGATTTTGAAGAAATCAAACCTGAAAAGATTTTATCGCATGAGGAAATTAATAGATACAAAATCCCTGATAGTCAGATATTATATGTCTGCCATAGAAAACGGACAAAAGGGTAAGGTCCAAAAATTAACAGAGTGAAAGTAGTTTTTTCCGTTGAACAATTCCAGAGGGGGATTTTGGGAGTTCGCTTAAAATTACAATTTCAATCTTTTCAGATTGACCATTTACTTGAGATTTCAAATGATTCATTAACTCCGCCGAGGTTGCTTTTGCATTATCTCTTAATACTACAAAAGCCTTTGCTTCTTTTTCTTTGCTTGGTTTTGGAACAGCAATAGCACATACTTCTATTACATCAGGATGAGTTAGAAGTGCTTTTTCTAATAAACTATAATCCATATTAAAACTTCCTTATATCTACAATTACATATAGATTGTTCTAAATACAATAATAATGTTAAATTTAATTGTTAAGGATTAACTTATATATTTCAAGGAGTATTATATAATATTTGTGAAAGAATTTTCAATTAAAAAACATTATCAATTAATTTATTGAATTTATTACTGGTTTGTAGCGGGTTTTACAGGTATTAAAAAATAAAAAACTTTTTTATAATGATTTTTGATTTAGTAGAAGTTGTAGCATGTTTGCAGGCGACCTTTTCTTGAGCCATAGGCATTGAATAGTTAATGTAAATCTAACCGTTTTTTTTGAGTGGATATCTGCATTACGGATTTGACTTTCCAGATATAATGCATTTTCTTCTTGAATATGAGGTGTATTAATTATAAATCCGAAAATATTCTGGAAAGTTTTTATAATAAACTTATAAATTAGGAATTCTCAAACGATTATGAGAGAGTGAATCTACAATACAAATTATACTGACAATATTATTTAATGCTATTCAAACATCAGGGAAGTTTCGGTTCTCCATTATTAATAATCATTGCTACAACAAGGTAAGATGATGAGATTTTTATTGATTATTCTCAATTACAGAATCGTCCTCAATTTGTAAACTTCCTGAACCTGAATTTTTTGGTTTAATTTCTACGCCTGGAATAGGACTGATTGCGCCGATTTCTAAAAGTGCTTCGTATACATCGCGGCTTACTCGTTCACCGCTTGTAACAATATACACGGAGCCGTTGACCATAACTGCGAACTGGCGAATAATTCTATTCCCTCGTGGGACATCGGTCCCTTTCAACATCATCTCGCGCTCAATTAAAAATGTTTCACCTTCTGGTGTAGATTGAGACTTCTTTATTTCTTGATTTCTCAGTAATTGTGTAAGCCAAGAAGGCCGTTTCTTCCGAAACAGCATAAGACAATTTCTCCTTATTTTTCTTTATATTATACACCAAAGAATTTATACATTCATTTTTGATTTTGGTTCAGGGCAGACCTTGAGGAAGAGAATTGCTCTGAAGTCGTGCGTTTACTGCATCCAGAGCACTTTGTGCCAACTCTTTTAAGTTGCCCTCTATTTCTTTATCAACAATGGATTTTAGAGTATCAATGTCTTCTTGATTTTTGCCATAGCGCCCTATTTGAGTAATGGCTTCTCTTCGAACAGTGGGCGTTATCTGCTCATCTTTTGCCGCTTCACGGAAAAGGTGTAGAAAGTTCCGAACCTCAATGGGAGGTATAGACAATATAATATGTTCTCGTTTCTCAGGGCTTTCTCTTGATGATTCCCAGAGTTTGCCAATTTGTTGAATGCCTTCTGGTTCTCCTCGTTTTGCCAAAGCAGTTAATACTTCAAATTGAACACGAGGCTCCGAGTCGTTAATCATCTTTTTCAAATGAGCAGTTACCTCCGGAGTTTGAATAAGGCTTAAAAGGGCTAACGCACATACTCTTGTATTAACTTCTTTGTCAGGTTCCGTTAAAGGACGCAGTCTATCTAACCAATTTTCTTTTACATAAGGCGTTAAAGACATTACTGCGAGATATTTTCCTAATGGCTTTTCTTGTGGATTTGCAAGAGCATTGAAAATCTTATTTATTCCTTCCTCTCCATAAATAGAAATCATCTGAGAAGAGATTGTTAATGCAGTCTGAAAGTCAATATTTTCTTTCTGAAGCGTTGTCTGTGTATACCATGCCTGATATAAATCATTTAGTGAAGGATTCGCTGTCTCAGAAGGCTGTTCCTTTTTAGGAGTGCAAGAAAAAGTTAAACAGAAAGAAACAATAATTAACAAGGAAAATAATCTGGAGAAAATCAATCTATTTCCTCCACTATTTAATTCCCTAAAAATATACATATTTGTTTTATCTTACCTCATGCTTGTGTTCGATTTAATGAAGTTATTATACAACTATCTCATTATTTCTTTCTACACTGTATAGGCGAAAAAATGCCAAATATTTGTCATTTTGTCAATTAATTTTATTTATTTATCAACACATTAATATTAATTGTCTATTACCTATTTTTAAGTAATTTTAATTTAAAGACTTATACAACCCGTTAAGAATATCTTTTATTGGTATAAATATTGCTTAAATTAAACCAAATTGAATCAACCTTATTATAAAAGGAGTAAAGTCATGGATATACTCAGCATCACACCAAAAGAGACTTCCCCTTTTGAAAAAATTGGAATTTCTGACCATCCTGTTTTATTAAGGATTTTAATGGAGACATTCCGGGAAGATTATGGAAAAGATACCTCGCAAGTTCATCCTTTACACAGGGCAGTTCATTTGGGTATTAGAGAAGCTGTTCAGAGTTTAATAAGATTTGGAGCAGACCCAAAAGAAAAGAATAGTCTTGGAGAAATCCCTCTTCATGTGGCTGTTCGTATGAATCGAGTGAATATAGTAGGAATATTATTATCAATATCAAATATCAATGAGACAAATTATTATGGTTTAACACCGCTTCACTGGGCATGTCTTTTTGGTTACACACCTATTGTCGAATTATTACTTCTTAATGGTGCTAGTCCCTATATTCATGCAAGTGAGGTGGACAATCTTACACCCAAAGATATTGCTGTATTAATGGACTATAAAGAAATAGTTTCTCTTATAGAAAAATTGAATCCTATTTCTTAGTATCTGCTTTCAGTCTATAGAAAATAGAAAAAATAATCTCTTTGAAATGAATTATTAGGTAGGGTTATTTTTTTCGGTAAATATGTGTGCTTCTACCAAGGATGGCACTTGCTGCTTCCATAATTGTTTCACTTAAAGAGGGGTGTGGGTGAATGGTCAAATCAAGGTCTTCTACGCTTGCACCCAGTTCCATAGCCAGTGTCGCTTCACCAATAAGTTCTCCAGCATTTACACCCACAATTCCAAAGCCGAGTATTTGCTGTGTCTCTGTGTGTGCAATTATTTTTGTTAGACCTTCACCACGGAATAATGTCGTTGCTCTACCTGAGGCAGACCAGGGAAATTTGGAAACTTGAATAGACATGTTCTTTGTCTTTGCTTCCCCTTCTGTGATGCCACACCATGCTATTTCTGGGTCTGTGAATACAACAGCAGGTATTACCTGAGGCTCAAAAGCCACATTTTTGCCTGAAATGACCTCTGCAGCTATTCGTCCTTCGTGAGTTGCTTTATGTGCCAGCATGGGACCGCCTGCAATATCCCCAATAGCAAAGATGGTTGGGTCGGTTGTCTGACGCTGTTCGTCTACACGGATGAATCCTTTTTCATCCACCAATACTTTTGTATTTTTTAAACCTAATCCACTACTATTGGGTTTCCTTCCTACACATACCAGCACCTTATCAAAGATTTGTCGTGGCTTCTTAATTTCAGGTCCTTCAATTTCAACAGAGATATTTTTCTTTTGTGGTTTTAATTGTTTAACTAAGGTTTTTAAGTGTATCTGGTAAAATTGTTTTTCTAAATGTTGTTCAAGAGGGCGGACCAAATCCCTGTCTACCCCAGGAAGCAAGCCATCCGTGACTTCTACTAATGTTACCTCTGAACCGAGGGTCGCATAAACAGAGCCCAATTCTAGTCCGATATAACCACCCCCAATCACGAGAAGGCGTTCCGGAATTTCTTCTACATTCACGGCTATATTAGAATTCATAATGTCAGGTGAATCAATAGGCTGTCCAAATAAGGCGGGGCGTGAACCAGCAGCAATAATAGTGTATTGGGTTGTGATTCGTAATTCTTTACCATCAGGAAGAAACACTTCTAATGTGTTGGAATCTAAAAAACTTGCTCTACCTTGAATATAGTTGATATTCCTTAATTTACAAAGTTGTCCCAATCCACCTGTTAATTGTTCTACAACACCCTGCACATTTTTCCTAATCTCATCCATATTTAGTTCTGGCTTTTGAAAATACACACCCAATTTTTTTGCTTCCAATGCATTAGAGATGGTGTGAGAAATATGAAGTAGCGTTTTTGTGGGGATACAACCTCGATAAAGACAGGTCCCTCCGGGATTTTTTTCTACATCAATTAGGACTGTCTGTATACCCAAATCAGCACACATAAACGCTGCACCATAGCCGCCGGGTCCTGCACCGATAACTGCTACCTGTGTAGTTAAAGACTCTGACATATTTATTTCCTTATATTTCCTTTAATTTTTTTGTGGTTATTCTAAAAACATATTCCACGGATTTTCAAGGGTATTACAAATCCAGCGAGCAAACCGTGCCGCTTCAGCACCGTCTATGATACGATGGTCGTAAGACAAACTTAATGGGAGTATTAATTGAGGCACAAAGTTGCCATTTTGATAGGCTGGCTCAATACTTGAACGAGACATACCTAAAATGGCGACTTGCGGTGCATTTACAATTGGGGTAAAACCCGTTCCACCCAATCCACCTAAATTACTAACAGTAAAAGTTGCTCCTTGCATTTCTTCCAGAGCTAGTTTCCGTTGGCGGGCTTTTTCAGCAAGTTGAGGGAGTTCTATGGAGATTTCTTTAATGGATTTTTTATCTACATCACGAATGACAGGAACTAACAGCCCATAGTTTGTGTCTACGGCGACTCCGATATGGTAATATTTTTTAAAGACAATTTGTTCCTTTTCAAGGTCTATGCTTGAATTAAACTTCGGGAATCGTTTCAAGGCTTCCGCAACAATTTTTAAGGTGAATATAAGGACACTTAATCTACCGCCTGCTGTTTGTATTTTTTTTGACCATGCTTCGCGAAGTTGTTCTAATTGTGTTATATTGGCTTTATCAAAGTGAGTTACATGTGGAGCAGACCAACTTCGAGCCATTTGTTCTGCTGTCTTTTTGCGAATAGTGCTCATGGGTTCGATTTGCACAGAACCCCAGGAGTCCGATGACGAAGTGAGCCTTTCCTCTGTAATAGACTCCGCTGTCTTTACCAGCGTAGATGTTTCAGCGGCTATATTGCTCACACCTTCTAACTTACTCTTATGATATGCCAGAACATCTTCCGCAGAAATTTTGCCCGAGGGGTCAGAAACGGGAATTTCTTCCAGTGAAACACCCAACTCCCTTGCCAATCTGCGTACAGAGGGAGGTGCAAGAATAGGAAAATTGGATTTAGGTCGTGGAACGGATTGTATAGGAATGGTGGGTTGTCGGAGTGGAGCCGGTTTTCCAATTGTTGGAGAGACAGTAGCCTTCTCAGGAGAAGGAACAGGAGTGCTTTCGACGGAAACTGAAGCAGGTACAGAAGTCGTGGCTTCTTCCATGGTGAACACAAGAATTCCAGGTTTCACCTTTTGTCCTTCCTTCACATGAATTTCCAGGATACGGCCATCAAAGGCAGCAGGAATTTCAGCAACAGCTTTATCTGTCTCTATTTCCAGAACAGATACCCCTTTATGAACGGTATCTCCCACCTTTACCAAAATTTTTCCTATGGTCGCTTCGGTAACATTTTCACCTAACGAGGGTAATCTAAATTCTTTTGGCATATTTTATTCCTTATAATTTCCTATATTTTGAACTTAATTATATGTCCCGCGGACTTTTTTTCGTAGCAAGGATGTCAACATCACGCATATATTTTTTTACTATATCTGCAGATACTTTTCCTTTTTCTGCTAATGCGTAGAGGATTCCTAATGTAATATAGCGATTGTCTACCTCAAAATAATCGCGAAGCGCTTCACGAGTATCAGAGCGGCCAAATCCATCAGTCCCTAGTGTGATAAAACGACCGGGAATCCAATGGGCTATGCTATCAGGCAGAAACTTAACATAATCCGAGACGCTTACCGTTGCAATTGCTCCGTTATCCAGACATTCTGTTATATAGGGAACACGCTTTGCAGAGGTGGGATGAAGCATGTTCCAGCGTTCTACTTCCAGAGCGTTTTCATGTAACATCTTATAACTTGTCACACTCCATACATCTGCACAGATATTAAAATCCTGTTCTAAAACTGTCTGCGCTTTTAATGCTTCATTAAGTAGTGAACCACTCCCTAATAAATTTACCTTTAATTCTCCCTTATTAAGCGAGGAAGGATGGAAAAGATACATGCCCTTAATAATTCCTTCTCTAACCTTTTTCCCTTCCGGTATAGGCGGCATAGTATAGTTTTCATTGCCAACGGTAAGGTAATAGAAGACAGGTTCCTGTTTTTCATACATGCTTCGAATGCCTTCTTGAATAATAACGGCTATTTCATAAGCGTAAGCAGGGTCGTATGCTCGCACAGAAGGCACAGTCATAGCAAGAAGGTGGCTATTTCCGTCTTGGTGTTGTAATCCTTCACCTGCAAGGGTGGTTCTGCCTGCTGTTCCTCCAACGAGGAATCCGCGTGCTTGCATATCGCCCGCAGCCCATATCAAATCACCGATTCGCTGAAAACCGAACATAGAGTAATAGATAAAGAAAGGAATGGTATTAATCCCATGAGACATATAAGCCGTTCCAGCCGCAATGAATGAGCACATAGAGCCTGCTTCTGTAATACCTTCTTCAAGAATCTGTCCATCGGTTGCCTCTTTATAATATAAAACAGACTCAGAGTCAACAGGCTCATATTTTTGTCCCTGAGAGGAATAAATTCCCACCTGTCGGAACAAACCTTCCATGCCAAAGGTTCGTGCTTCATCGGGAACAATCGGAACAATGAGTTTGCCAAAACGCTCATGCTGTAATAATTTTCGCAGGATAGTAACAAAAGCCATGGTCGTAGATACAGGACGAGGTGTCCCTTTATAAAATTCTTCAAAAACCTCGTCCTCCGGTGCTTCTACCGGTGGTGCCAAAACTTCACGACGCGGTAAATATCCTCCTAATGCTTTCCTCCGTTCTTGTAAATATATCATAGCAGGATGGTCATTCGGCGGTTTGCAAAATGGGGCAAAAGCAACATCATCATCAGAAATGGGGATGCCAAACCTTGCCCGAAACTCTCGCAGTTCATCTTCATTCAATTTTTTCTGCTGGTGGGTTACATTTTTCCCTTCACCACTCTCACCCAATCCATACCCTTTTATGGTCTTTGCTAAAATAACCGTAGGGGCACCTTTTGTCTGCATGGCGTGATGGTAAGCAGCATAAACCTTTACAGGGTCATGTCCACCTCTCCGCAATTGGCGTAATTGAGAGTCGGTAACATTTTCTAAGTAAGGGGCAAGTCGGGGTTCGTGTTCAATCATTTTCTTGCGGATATAGTCGCCTGACGAGACAGAAAACTTTTGATATTCACCATCTACAATATTTCCCAGAGCATTTGCTAACAATCCCTGTTCATCTTGCTCAAACAAAGGGTCCCAATCACTGCCCCATAATACCTTGATTACATTCCAGCCTGCACCTCGAAATATGGCTTCCAATTCCTGAATAATTTTCCCATTCCCACGCACAGGACCGTCCAAGCGCTGTAGGTTACAATTAACAACAAAAATCAAATTATCCAATTGCTCACGACTGGCTAAACCAATCGCACCTAAAGTTTCTGGCTCATCTGTTTCGCCATCCCCAAGAAATGCCCAGACATAGCCACCATTTTTAGGTTTCAATCCGCGATTTTCAAGATACCGATTAAACCGTGCCTGGTATATCGCCATAATCGGACCCAACCCCATAGAAACCGTAGGAAATTGCCAAAAATGAGGGAAAAGTCTTGGATGTGGATAAGAAGGCAGTCCCCCTTCTTTATTCAGTTCCCTTCGAAAGTTTTTTAGGTCATCTTCGGTTAGACGACCTTCAAGATAGGCTCGTGCATATATCCCCGGTGAGGCATGACCTT
>DAOOVZ010000116.1:0-9824 GCA_035370665.1 Candidatus Hydrogenedens sp. | reverse complement strand
CTGCCTGCTTTATCTGATCTGCCTTCCTTTGCAATAACTACATTGCCGTTAGATACATAATCCATAATCATCTTTCTCCTTTCATTTATTTGCTGGATTTGATCCTTACATTTAGTACTTGGAGCCTGAAAATCGTGATTACAGAAAATCATGAAAATTTACCAGACACAACCCCCTACGAAAGGGAGATTGACCATCTCGTCTACAAACTATACAATCTAACCGACCCCGAGATAAAAATCATAGAAAATGACTATTATAGAGAGGAGAAGACATGAAAATATTAAGAATAGAACAGATAAAAAACTTAGGGACTTTTAGTGATTTTCAATGGAATGAAAGTTGCGATGATTTTAAAAAATATAATTTTTTCTATGGTTGGAACTATTCTGGTAAGACTACGCTTTCAAGGATTTTTAAATGCTTAGAAGACAAGAGCATACATCCGAATTTTCCATTACTTCAATTCAAATTAAATATAGATGATGGGAATAAAATAACAGAAAAAGATATAGGTAATGATTTTGACATTCGTGTTTTTAATGAGGAATTCATAGAGGAGAATTTTAAGTGGAATGATGAAAATCATGAAATTAGCCCAGTTCTAATCTTAGGTAAAGAATCTATTGAACTTAAAGAGGAAAGAGAAAAGTTGGAAAAAGAAAAATTGGAAAAAGAAAAGAGAAAAAATGATTTGAAAAGAGAAAGAGATAGTAAAAGAACAAATTTTAATGATTTGCTTACAGAAAAAGCAACAAATATAAGGGGTATTATTGGAATTACAAATCAAAAAGAATTTGATAGACCTAAACTTGAAAAAGAAATTAATAATATTAAAGAAAATTATAAAGAAAATATTTTAAATGAAAAGGAATATCAATCATTGCTTGACACATTAAAAAGTAGAACTGATTTTAAAATAATTTCTAAAGTAGAAATTAAATTAGAATTGAATAATTATATAAATGAAGTTAGAAATATAATGAGTAAACGAATAATATCTCAACAAATTATTGAAAAATTTAAGGACAATCCCAAATTAAATAGTTGGGTAAGAGAAGGTATAGAACTACATAAAAATGAAACAACCTGTCAGTTTTGTGGAAATACACTACCATCAGATTTAATAGAAAGATTAAGCAAACATTTTTCAGACGAGTTTGATAGTATTATAAAAGAAATAGAGGACGAAAAAGTTAAGATAGAAAACCATAATAAATCCATGGAAAAAATCAATTTTACAGATATGGCTCGATTATTTCCTGACTTTCAAGAAAATTACGAAGAGATAAGGATTCAATTGAAGAATGAGTTAGATAATTATTGTAGATTATTGAAAGATTTAAAAGGAAAATTAGATCTTAAAAAGGAAAAACCATTTGAAAAATTAGATTTTGAAGAGATTAAAAGTAATCAAGAACAAATTGAAAATATTGTTGAGCAAATAAACGACATTATAAAAGGAAACAATGAAAAAGTTCAAAATCTTGAAAATGGAAAAAATAATGCAAAAGACAAAATTATTAAACATTTGACAGCAAAGGTTATTGAAAATAATGATTATTTTAATGAGAAACAAACAATTGATAATTATGAAGAGCAAATAAATCGACTTAATGATAGTATTAGTAATATAGAAAAGCAGATTGAACAAATTAACCAGCAAATTGAATCTAAATCTATTGGGGCAAAAAGAATAAACGAATATTTAGAAAAGTTTTTTAATGATAATAAGTTAAAATTAAACTTATTAGAAAATGGGAAATACCAGATTTTTAGAGATGAAGAAATAGCAAAAAATCTAAGCACGGGAGAAAGAAACATTATTTCACTCATATACTTTTTTACCCGATTGGAAGAAGTAAATTTTAATTTGAATCAGTCTATTATTTTTATTGATGACCCTGTTTCAAGTTTAGATAGCAACCATATATTTAAGGTATATGGATTTTTAAATGAGAAACTTAACATTTTTGATCAATTGTTCATAACTACACATAATTTTGATTTCTTTAATTTATTAAAAGATTTTAGTAGGGGAAAATCAAGAAGTAATGAATCCGCTTTTTTCCTTATAAAAAAAGTATCAAATAGTAGTGGAACAAAAAGGTCAATTATTGAAGATTTACCTAAAATGTTGAAAGACTTTAAAAGCGAATATAACTATCTTTTTAGTATTTTAAAAAATTTTAACGAAAAAGAGGATAAAGCAAATTTTGAATTTCTTTATTTAATGCCTAATATAGCAAGGAGATTTTTAGAACTTTATCTGTATATGAAATACCCTAATGGACAGGAGTTTAAAGTTAAATGTAAAAAATTCTTAGAAAATAGAGATATGGAGAAAATAACAATTTTAAAAATATTAAATGAATATTCTCATGAAGAAAATATAGAGCATGCAACAAGATTTCCAGATATCTATGAAGTGGAGAATTGTGTAAATTATATTTTAAGTATAATAGAAGAGAAGGATGAAGAGCATTATAAAGCATTATGTGAGTATTTGGAAATAAAAAACAGTTAATACTTTTAGGGAACAAAAGCGATGGTGAATTCTGATGGTTTTATACCGGCGCATGGTGGTTATGAGAATTTGATGTCGTATCAAATGTCAGAGATTGTATTTGATGCGACGGTGTATTTTTGTGATAGGTATATAGATAAGTATTCGCGGACGCATGACCAGATGGTGCAGGCGGCGCGTAGCGGTAAGCAGAATATTGCGGAAGGTTGTATGGCGTCAGGTGTCTCGAAGGAAACGGAGATTAAACTTATCGGTGTAGCAAGGGCGAGTCTGGAAGAGTTGCTAATTGATTATAAGGATTTTCTGCGGCTTCGGAAATTGCGGTTGTGGGATAAGAATGACCGCAGGGTGCTGGCAATTCGTGCGATTGGGAGGAGTAAGGATAGGTCATATATGTCGTATAGAACCTATATTGAGCACCCGTCGGAGGAGGTAGTTGTGAACACGATTGTTTGTCTCATTCACCAGACCAATTATCTGCTTGACCAGCAGATACGGAAGTTGGAGGAGCAGTTTATTCAGGAGGGTGGCATAAGGGAAAGGATGACGAGGGCAAGGTTGAATGAGAGGAATAAACGGAAATAGTAATTGTGTGCAGTTGTGGCATAGCCCGTAGCCGCCAGACACAACCTCTTATTCAAGGGTGCTGGCAATTCGTGCGATTGGGAGGAGTAAGGATAGGTCATATAGGTCATATAAGTCATATAGGTCATATAAGTCATATAGGTCATATAGGTCGTATAGGTCATATAGGTCATATAGGTCATATAGGTCATATAAGTCATATAGGTCATATAGGTCGTATAGGTCATATAGGTCATATAGGTCATATAGGTCATATAGGTCGTATAGGTCGTATAGGTCGTATAGGTCGTATAGGACTTATATTGAGTAAATATGGTGAGATTGTTTGTGGAGAATGGATAAAAACAGCAATCATTCGTCCGAACATCCTTTTAGATGAATTTATTCTTATGCCCAATCACATCCACGGCATAATCGTCATTACAGACATTCCCGTAAAAGGCTAATGATGGGATTCTCTATTGGAAAATGTTACTGTCAAAAATTTGTCAGTTTTGATAAAATAAATATGGTATAACGAATGAATAACATGGTATTTTCAAATATGTAGATGAATTATTGTTCGTATTTACACTTATAATATCTCATTTTGTTTTATGTTTATAGAATAGGTATAATATAAATTGTAGAATAGGACTTTTTATGGTTTGTAACCACAAAAAGGGAAAATTTGAATCTATTATGTGATATTAAAAATTAAACCCTGTAAAAAGGTTCTGGAAAGGAAAATAATATATATTGAGGGGTTTCGAAAATTTATGTCTCATTTATTTGGAGATAAAAAAGCACATTCGGGGAATTCGATGTGTCCGTTATATGTCTCAAAAATTGATACATGCTTTATGCAGTCGTTTCAACTTATATTTGAAGCCGGGAACTCCATAATTTTAGCGGGGAGAGAGGAGTCCCTATAATTTTCGGATACCCTCCTACTAAGAAAAGTTTCCTTTACAGACCTTATTATCAAAGAAGGAGGGATTTTGAATGCTTATGATTTATTATGCAATTGGAGGCGGGATAGCAGGCATTCTCCTTGGTGTATTAGGCACGCTTATTATAGTTCGGATGCGTGCCAATAGTATTTTGAGTCGTGCTAATCGTGAATTTGCGCAAAAAGTTACTGATGCTGAGCGAGAATCTGCTGCTATTATCCGCGATGCGAAAACGCGAGCGCGTGAAATTGAACTTGAAGTTCGCCAAAAAATGGAGGCGGAAGGTCGAGAATTGCGGCGGGAAGTTTCTAATCTTGAAAAACGAATCCAGGCGAAGGAAGAGGCGATTGAAAAGCGAGCCGAAGCACTTGACAAGACTGCTATTCAGTTGAGCACGCAGGAGCGTGAACTTGTTCAGCGTGAAAAGCAGTTGGACAAGGAACGAGAACAAGTATCTGCACTTCAAAAGGAACAAATTAAACGATTAGAAACGATAGCAGGTATGACATCAGACCAGGCAAGGAAAGAATTGTTTTCTATGCTGGAGACGGAGGTCAAGCGTGATAGTGCACTTCAACTGAAACGAATTGAAGATGAATTAAAAGAGGAATCGGATAAACGAGCCAAATGGATTATTGGTGAAGCCATTCAAAGGTGTGCGGTTGACCATGTTGCAGAGACTACCGTAACCGTAGTAGCCCTGCCCAATGAAGAGATGAAAGGCAGAATTATTGGGCGTGAAGGTCGCAATATTCGAACATTGGAAAGTGCAACAGGTGTGAATATTATCATAGATGACACACCAGAAGCAGTGATTATTTCGGGTTTTGACCCTATACGCCGTCAAATTGCCAAATTGGTGCTTGAACGAATGATTCAGGATGGCAGAATTCATCCTGCGCGTATTGAGGAACTTGTGGAGAAGATAACTGAAGAATTGAATCAAACGATTCGTGAACGCGGTGAGGAAGCCTGTCTTGAAGCCGATGTTCATGGACTTCACCCTGAAATTGTTAAACTATTAGGTAAATTGAGTTTCCGAACTTCCTATGGGCAAAATGTTCTTCGCCATTCCATTGAAGTAGCGCATTTAACCAGTACTATGGCGGCAGAATTAGGCTTAAATGCTCAGGAAGCAAAACGAGCCGGGCTTATTCATGATATTGGTAAGGCACTAACCCATGAGGTTGAAGGTGCTCATGCAATATTAGGGCACGATTTGGTGAAACGCTTTGGAGAATCGGAAACCATAGCCAACGCTATCGGTGCACATCATGGGGACATGCCCAATAATTCTATACTTTCAATACTACTTCAGGCTGCTGATGCGATGTCTGCTTCACGACCTGGTGCGCGAAGTGAAAGCATGCAAATTTACCTAAAACGATTAGAACAACTCGAAACTATTTGCAATTCGTTTTCCGGTGTGGAAAAGGCTTATGCAATTCAGGCAGGTCGCGAAGTGCGTGTTATTGTTCAGCCAAATCAAATTACTGATGCAGAGGCGTCTGTCCTTGCACGGGATTTAGCACGGAAAATTGAGAGCGAGGTGACCTATCCCGGTCAAATCAAGGTTACAGTTGTTCGCGAAACTCGTGCCATAGAAACGGCAAAATAATTCTTATAAAAAGAAAACATCATCAATCTAACCTGAATCCAGAAGTAAGGGAATCTAATGGTAAAAGTTCTTTTTTTAGGTGATATTATCGGTAAGCCGGGAAGGAATACCGTTAATGCAATTTTGCCACAGATGATAGAAGGACAAAAAATTGATTTAGTCCTTGCCAATGCTGAGAACAGTGCTGGCGGTTTAGGTGTTACACCTGAAACCTTGCAAACACTACGGAATACGGGTATTCAAGGATTCACTCTTGGTAATCATATCTGGCGTTATGATTCAATTATTTCATCGTTAGAAAGTGATAAGGATGTGGTAAAACCTGCAAATCTTCCCCCAATGACACCCGGAAAAACTTTCATGATTCTAACTACTCACAATGGTATAAAAGTTGGCATTATATCCTTATTAGGTAGGGTTTTTATGGAACCAGTTGACTGTCCATTTCGCCGTGCCGATGAAGTCATAAATGAAATATCCGATGAGACACCTATTATCATAGTTGATATTCATGCAGAAGCCACAGCCGAGAAATTGGCTCTGGCTTGGCATCTTGACGGGAGATGTAGTGCGGTTCTCGGAACACATACACATGTGCAAACCGCAGATGAATGGATTATGCCCGGTGGAACAGCATATATATCTGATATTGGTATGTGCGGACCATATCATTCCGTTATCGGTATGGAGACCAGCCGAGTGTTATCACGCTTTATTACAGGCATCCCCAAAAAATGGGAAGTCGCAAATGGACCTACTGTTTTCTGTGCTGTTGCTATTGAAATTGACGAGGATACAGGGAAAACAAAAAAAATTGAACGAATTATGATAAGAGGAAAAGATTCTTTTTGAGTAATTTACCCACATTTTTCATATAATGATAAAAACATGAGAAGCAGATAAGGATAAAATATGCACCTAAAACAGATAGAACTTATCGGATTTAAATCATTTGCAGAAAGGACAGTTCTATCTTTCAATCCGGGGATTGCCGTAATTGTCGGTCCCAATGGCTGTGGAAAAAGTAATATTCTCGATGCTATTCGTTGGGTTTTAGGTGAACAGAGCACTCGTGAATTACGAACAACTCAAATGTCGGAAGTCATTTTTAATGGTAGTGAAAATCGTTCACCTCTCGGAATGGCAGAAGTTACTATCACCTTCGACAATCATGACGGGAGATTGCCAATAGATTATTCAGAAGTTCAGGTTACTAGAAAAATATACCGTTCAGGCGAAGGAGAATATTTTTTAAACAAAGCATCATGCCGATTAAAGGATATTTCTGAACTATTCATGGACACAGGTATAGGCACAGATTCCTACTCCATAATTGGACAGGGAAAAATTGATTTAATCATTAGCACACATCCTGAGGACCGTCGCTTCCTATTCGAGGAAGTAGCAGGTATCGTAAAATATAAAACACGCCGTAAGATTGCAGTCCGCAAATTGGAAGCGGCGGAGCAGAACCTCTTACGCTTGCATGATGTTATTGCAGAGGTAGAACGGCAACTACGAAGCCTGAAACGGCAAGCACAAATAGCACAACGCTATCTGAACCTAACCCAGAAATTAAAAGAATTGGAAGTCCGAAACACATGGTTTTTATACAATGACCTTCAAGAAAAGATTCACGACCTAAAACAGAAACTCAATGAGAAAAAACAAAATTATCAAACAGATTTAGATAGATTTACACAATTAGAATCTCAGGAAGAAGAGAATTACCTGCAAAGGACAGAGATAGAAAAAGCATTGTCAGATAAGCGTGAACTCCTTCACGAAGTTGAGACGCAATTAGAACATCTCGAATCGCAATTAGAACTCCACCAGAAAGAATTGGAATTCCTTAATTCGCAAAAAAAATCAACCGAACAAGATAAAGAATCCCTTTTCACAAGGTTGCAAGAGATAGAAGCCGAAATTGCACAATTAGAACAAAAGAAAATAGAAATTTCACAGCAAGTTAAACAATTAGAATCAGTATTAGAACAATTTAAGCAGGAAGAAGAGGAACAGTTACTATATATACAACGGTTAGAAATAGAGTTTAACCAGAAACAGCAATTTCTGCTGGAACAAATTCAATCCAAAAACCAGATTCAGTCCCGTATACAGGTGCTACAATCCCAACAGCAATCGCTGCAAAAGCAAATTGCTGAAATTCAGGAGACAATACAGAAGAATCAGGAACTATTCCAAAATTTAGAACAGGAAAAAGAAGCCCTGTCTGAGGAAATTCAAGAGAAGAATCAGCAGATAGATTTGCAAGCCAAAAAGATAGAACAAATAAATGGAGAACTTCGCGAAACACAACAACAAATATATGAAGAAGACAAAAAACATCAACACCTTCGTGAATTGCTAAGTAGCCTAGAAGCACGATTTAATTCTTTGAATGAACTACGGGAAAGGTATGAGGGCTTTGCCAGTGGTGTGCGAGCCGTTATGAACGCTAAAAATGAGGGTATCCTTGTTGGAGAACAAATTTTAGGTCCCATCGGCGATTTGATACGAACAGAACGCGGATACGAATTGGCAATCGAATCGGCATTGGGTGGAAATATCAACAATATAGTTGTTCAGACTGCCGATGCAGCAAAGATAGCCATTGCATTTCTAAAGGAGCACTGGGCAGGTAGGGTCACTTTTTTACCTCTTGATACGCTACGACCAGGAACTACCGAATCCTATCCAGAACTCCAACAATACTCTGGTTGGATGGGTCCAGCAATTCAATTTGTGCATTCAGACGAGGAAATTGTGCCTGCATTACAATATCTCCTCTACAATACCTATCTAGTGCAAACCATTGACGACGCATTACAAATTGCCCGCAAGCACAAACATTATCCAAAACTGGTTACAATAGATGGTGAAATTGTTAATCAGTCGGGCGCCGTTACAGGTGGAAGGACAAAACATGAGTCTCATGGACTTCTAACACGCACCGCAGAGATAGAAGAATTACAACAACAACAGGAAAAGATAAAACAGGAAATACAATCATCACAAAACCAATCCAATCAACTCAATAAACTTTTATCAAAAACACAAAAGCAGATTCATGAACTTCACGAAGAAAAGGATAAATATTCTCGCGAAATTCAGCAATTGCAAATTGAACATGCACGCATTATAGCCCAGCAAGAGCAAATTTCTCGTCAATTAGAACAACTCCAAATATCTCTAACTGAACTTGAAAATGAGACGATAAAACTCAGTATTGAAATGTCTAGAACGGGAGAAGAGGCAAACCTTGTCTTGCAAGATGACACACAATTGAAAGCGGAGATTCAGCAGAAACAATTTGAGTTGAATGAGCAGCGGCAAATATTGGAACAAAAAAGGCAACATGCCACTGAACTGCGCGTCCAGTTCACAAGTGTTATGTCCCAATTGCAGGAGATAGATAACAGCATTGCACGATTAAAAAATGAATCCGACAAACTTGTATCCTCTTCTGATGATTCAGCACAAAAGATTCAAAATTTCCTTGCAAAAATACAATCAACCCACGAGAAAATCGCAGAGACACGCACTCAATTAGCCCAATTGAGTGAGTCAAGACAAAAGGCTCAACAAGAATTAGTTCAGGCTCAGGAAAAGTATCAAAATTACATTCAATCGTATGAACAAACTTCACAAACCATAAAAGAACTCCGTTCACAACTTCAACAAAAGCAGGAAGAATTACACCGGTTAGAATTGGAACTATCCCAATTTTGCCAGCAGTCTGATTTCTTACGCCAACGCATTTTGGAAGAATATCAAATGGATTTAGATGCAATAACGGACAATGAAGTCGGTGCCGATGAATGGGACGAGACAGAACGAAATCAACAAATTGAACAGGTCAAACAACAGATACAACGAATGGGGACAGTCAATCCTATGGCAGTAGAGGAATATGAGGAACTATTAAAAAGGTATGAATTCCTATCCAATCAGGAGAAAGACCTGACCCAGGCAAAAGAAAAGTTGCGGGAAGTTATACGGCGAATTGATGAAACCGTTCTTACCATGTTTACTCAAACCTTTAAACAAGTTGGCGAATATTTTAAAGAATTTTATAGAAGACTATTCAATGGTGGACATGCACGAATATATCTCATTGATGAACAGGACCCACTGGAATCTGGAATCGAAATCGTCCTGG
>DAOOVZ010000115.1:4619-10038 GCA_035370665.1 Candidatus Hydrogenedens sp. | reverse complement strand
TATGTGTATAAAAATACATATATGTATCAACAATTAAATTTAAGATACTGAAATGTAGGGATTTTCAAATTCAAAATATCCAATTTACAAGTATTACCTTTGCAAGTATTTGATTTTTGAATAAAGGAAGTGATAACATTATTTTTATTAAAAAGCCTTATATCCTATTATCAACCAACCGAACTATGTTTCCGTTTAGAGGTAAATAGGGAATTATTTATTTAATGTCAATAAAGGAGGCGATGAGCATGCCTACTTATACTTATGAATGTGAAAAATGTGGACATCAGTTTGACTATTTTCATTCAATTAAAGCAGAACCAAAAGTGATTTGTGGAAAATGTAAAGGAAAGTGTCATCGTTTGATTGGCACAGGAGCAGGAATTATCTTTAAAGGTAGTGGATTTTACGAAACAGATTACAAGAAAAAGGGTAATAATGGAAATAGTTCACATCACAAGGCTACTACCGATGGGAATGAGAAATCATCTATGGAAAGTAAGACCACCAATAGCAATAGCAAGGAAGCCACTTCCAGCACTAAAACTTCGTAATATGCAGGAGAATTTCACCTTTTTATTTTGAAATATTTTTGGTGCATTCTTTTTAAGAGTGCACCAAAATTTGTTTTATAATATGTAAAAACTTAACAAAAAAATTTTTAAGGTAAAAAGGAATATGAATAACGCCGAAATAAAAAATTTAGCAGACCAATACTTAATTAATACTTATGGTTCGAGAGACCTTGCCCTGATTCGTGGTGAAGGGATTCATGTATGGGACGCGGATGGGAAAGAATACATTGACCTATTTTCAGGGATAGCGGTTTGTAATCTGGGACATTGTCATCCGAAGGTAACCCAGACTATTATTGAACAATCTCAAAAATTGATTCATGTATCTAATTTGTATAATATTGAACCTCAGGTTTTATTGGCTAAGAAATTGAGTGAACTGTGCTTTGCTAAAAGGTGGTTTTTTTGTAATGGGGGTGCAGAAGCAAATGAAGCAGCAATAAAAATTGTGAGGCGGTATTGGGCAAATAAAGGGACACCACGACCATATATTATTACAGCGGAACAATCGTTTCATGGCCGCACCTTAGCCACAATTACCGCAACCGGTCAACCGAAATATCACAAAGGATTTGAACCCATGGTGCCTGGGTTTACTTATGTTCCCTACAATGATTCTGAAGCACTTCAAAAAGCAATCACGAATGATACAGGTGCTGTAATGCTGGAACCTATACAGGGCGAAGGTGGAATTCGTATGCCGTCAGAAAATTATTTAAAAGAAGTTCGTGAAATTTGTGATAAAAATCAATTACTCCTAATTTTTGATGAGGTTCAGACAGGATTGGGTCGGACTGGATACCTTTTTGCACATCAAGGTTATGAGGTTTTGCCTGACATTATGACTTTAGCCAAAGGACTGGCAAATGGCGTTCCAATTGGTGCTATGGGCTGCACAGAGGAAGTATCGCAGGGATTTAGTCCCGGTTCACATGCTTGCACCTTTGGGGGAAATCCATTGAGCACAGCAACCGCTTTGACCGTTTTGAATGAATTGACAAAACCCGGTTTTATGGAAGGGGTGCAAGAATTAGGCAGATATTTTATAGACGGGCTTCAACAAATTGCCCAATCCCATAACAAAATAAAAGAGGTCCGTGGACGGGGACTTATGGTAGGTGTGGAATTTGATGAACCTGTATCGCCTCTTCTTAATCAACTATTGGCACAAGGCATAATTGCTGGTTCTGCCGGACCCAATGTATTACGATTTTTGCCCCCATTGATAATTGAAAAGGACACACTAACACAAGCATTACAATCATTACAACAAGCATTAGGAGACCTGGGATGGTAAAGGATTTTCTCTCGCTTCTCGATTTTTCCAGTGCAGAAATCTATAAGATGCTGGACCTTGCCAGTGAATTAAAAATAATGCAAAAAAAAGGTTTGCCTCATTGCTGGCTGCATGGAAAAACACAGGCAATGTTTTTTGAAAAACCCAGTTTGCGGACAAAACTCACTTTTCAAGTAGGTATGTTTCATCTTGGGGGTGAAACAATTGTTATGGATATGAAGTTAGGTGAGAGAGAATCTATTCCCGATGTAGCCAAAAACTTAGAACGGTGGGTGGATTTGATTGTTGCACGGACTTTTAGTCATGACGATTTGATTTGCCTTGCTCAAAATGCACATATCCCTGTTATCAATGCATTGAGCGATTTACTTCATCCTTGCCAAATTATGGCAGATATGATGACACTACAAGAGCACTTTGGAGGAAATGTGAAAGATTTGCAGATAGTTTTTGTGGGTGATGGCAACAATGTATTTCATTCATGGGCAGAAGCAATAGTCCATTTTCCCATTCGACTCCGACTCGTATGTCCCGAAGGATATTCAGGTGATACAAATTTGCTAAACAATATAAAACAAAAGGTTGGAGAACGACTGACCATTGTTCACGATATAGCCAAAGGAGTTAAAGACGCCGATGTGGTATATACAGATGTCTGGGCAAGCATGGGACAGGAAAATGAACAGGAAAAACGAATGAAAATCTTCGCTCCATATCAAGTAAACAAAGAATTGATGTCATTAGCAAAATCGGGAGCAAAGTTTATGCACTGCCTTCCTGCCCATCGAGATTTAGAAGTAACGCCAGATGTAATTGATAGCCCCCAGTCATTAGTATATGACCAGGCAGAAAATCGCCTGCATGCACAAAAAGCCATCATGGTTACCTTATTAGACTGTAACCTACATTAAGAAAGAATTTATATTATATATTTATTGCCTTATATAATTAGCAAAAAATTATAAAGTGAGGGCATAGAAATCTCTCTTTTAAGAGTATCTACACCCTCTACTCTCTTTTCCCAATGAAAAAATCTTATTTTAACTTTGGATTTGGTAAGAAAATTATTTTTTAATTCTAACCTCTTTACAAATCTCTATATACTTTTTCTTTTGATTGCTATATCCTTTCATTCCCACAAGCGTTAATAACGACATACCTACTAATAAAAAGTCTAGAAGATATTTTAATAGTTGATTACCATTTAGACTTGATTTGTTTCCAATACAGCCACATCCACAACTGTTAAAAATATCATTATTGTCACTGCATGGACCTGTCGATACCCAAAGAGCTATAGTTGAACCAACTTCAATTATATTTTCATTACTAGGATATTGGTCAAAAACCACCCCAACGGGATAATAATCACTGCATTCCTCTGTAATAGAACCTACAACGAGAGAGGAATTCGTAATAATATTCACCGCATCTGATAACTCATACCCTATAACATACGGAATACCTGTATAATAAGTCTCGCCTTCTAATGCACCTTCAGCACTACCTTCCTGGCAAGAACCTGTAGATACCCATAGGTTTATGTATGAACCAACCTCAGTTGAATTTCCACTACTAGGAAATTGTGTAAAAACTATACCAGCAGGATAATTATTGTTGCATTCCTCTGTAATAGAACCTACAACGAGAGAGGAATTCGTAATAATATTCACCGCATCTGATAACTCATACCCTATAACATACGGAATACCTGTATAATAAGTCTCGCCTTCTAATGCACCTTCAGCACTACCTTCCTGGCAAGAACCTGTAGATACCCATAGGTTTATGTATGAACCAACCTCAGTTGAATTTCCACTACTAGGAAATTGTGTAAAAACTATACCAGCAGGATAATTATTGTTGCATTCCTCTGTAATAGAACCTACAACGAGAGAGGAATTCGTAATAAGATTCATCGCATCTGATAACTCATACCCTATAACATACGGAATTGTAGTGTATTCGATCGAACCTTCGCCTTCAGTATAACCTTCTGTTGTTCCCTCACCTTCAGGTCCTCCCTCTATTATAACCTCACGGTCTCCCGTTATTGGTATATCTACACCATCAAAACTGGCTATGCCCGAAAGTATATATCTTCCCGGCCCACCACTAACTGTGTAAGAAAGTATCCTTTGAGAATTATCAAAAAATGGACCCCATTTCACTTTTCGATTTATAGAGTCCCATTCACCACCGTTATTGACACTCGAGACACTCAAACCATTAGGTACACTATCTTCTACCGCATAACAAGTCACTGAACTATCAGGAACAACATGAATACTTATATTATTCAAATATATGTTCCGAACTACAGTAGTTGTAGATGGGGAACCTTCGCCTTCAGTATAACCTTCTGTTGTTCCCTCACCTTCAGGTCCTCCCTCTATTATAACCTCACGGTCTCCCGTTATTGGTATATCTACACCATCAAAACTGGCTATGCCCGAAAGTATATATCTTCCCGGCCCACCACTAACTGTGTAAGAAAGTATCCTTTGAGAATTATCAAAAAATGGACCCCATTTCACTTTTCGATTTATAGAGTCCCATTCACCACCGTTATTGACACTCGAGACACTCAAACCATTAGGTACACTATCTTCTACCGCATAACAAGTCACTGAACTATCAGGAACAACATGAATACTTATAGATAATCCTGTTATTGTGCATGTTGATGAACATGCAAACAAGTAATCATTAAGACCTTCCTTGCTTAAAATTTCCCAACGAGATGGTGCTTCACCTCCTCTATCAGTATAAGCTTCACCTTTCTTCCATATATATCCTGCTCTTGTTACATAATTAAGGGGAATAGTAGTAGGTTCAATAGGCCACAATTCACCTCGTTTCCAGGATGAACCGTAAGAAGTAACTTCACTTAACACGATATGCCAATCATAATTAACATCGGCAGGATGTGGAACAGTTGAAGTGGAATTTACTTTCAAAACGAATTGTGTAGTTTTATCCAGTGGAGTTCCTCTTACTGTGATTGTATATATACCTACTGGTGTGCTTGTGTTTGTAGTTATCGTTAATGTGGTCGAACAATTGGGGCTACAGGAGCTAGGATTGAATGAAGATGATGCACCAGAAGGTAATCCCGATACGGTAAAACTAACAGGTTGAGTAGTGCCAGAAATAATCTCATTTATAATAGTTGTAGAACCAGATAAGCCCTGGACAACCGTTATTCCTCCGCTATTGGAAAGTCTATAATCAAATCCCTGCTTTACATAATTTGCTGTGACTGTCTTATTCCCGTTCATTGTAAATGAAATACTCTGACTCGAACTACTCACATCACCTGACCAGTTCTGGAATGCATAGTCTCCAACTGTCGCAGGTGCAGTCAGTGAAACGGATGTACCTGATTCCAATTTCTTAGAATAGTTCGTCGTCCCTCCATGCCCTGTGCTACTACTTATACTTACACTACTTACCCCTGATGAATTCACTGATAAATTATAGGTCTGCTTCACATAATTTGCTGTGACTGTCTTATTCCCGTTCATTGTAAATGAAATACTCTGAC
>DAOOVZ010000115.1:0-4519 GCA_035370665.1 Candidatus Hydrogenedens sp. | reverse complement strand
AGTTCTGGAATGCATAGTCTCCAACTGTCGCAGGTGCAGTCAGTGAAACGGATGTGCCTGATTCCAATTTCGCCGTATAGTTCGTTGTCCCTGAATGTCCTGTGCTACTACTTATACTTACACTACTTACCCCTGATGAATTCACTGATAAGGTATATCTAGAAGTGAGAAATATTGCAGGTTCAGAAAGTGTAGGGTAACCTGCATAATACCCATTTCTTTTTTCTGGCCATTGACCATTACACTGTCTTGCAAAAATATATTTAAACTCATTAGTCATTCCTCCATTATCATATACCCATACTTCAATCGCAGATGTACCAGAACCCTTACCTGTATAGTAGTATTTATACAATTCATTTCCCGCCCAATCACGTGCAACAATTTTACAAGTATTATAGGTAGAGTCAAAAACTATAGGTAAACCAGAGTCTGTAAAAATATTTGCGCTAGATTTAATGTTCCATTGTATATTACCCATATCAATAATATTTTTATTAATCGAAAGATAAGAGTAGCCACTTGCATTATTCTTTAATGTCTGCTTTATCGTGTTCCAATCAATAGATATTCTACCAGCACTATTTTCTGACCAACTTGTACCAGTTACAGCTGTCCAATGCCCTGAAGGATTATTTTGGACGGCGTACCATGCAGAATTATTTGAAAAGTCTTTTAGCGTTGAACCTATTCCTCTATTAATTTGATGCCATTTCGCAGTAGTTTTTACTGTTTCTACAGGATTCAATTTTTGTATTGTTGGCCATAAATGCCAATTATCAATTTGGCCATTATCTATTTGGAAGGGGCCGATTCCTGTGGAAAATTTAAAACTACTACCAGCAGAAATATGATAAAAAACATCACTTCCTAATCCACCCTGACTATGTGCAGTATAACCTCCTCGTCCTCCTTCTCCCCATGCTATAGTAGCTATCCATGCTTTGAATTGTTCAAGTGTTAAATTCCAAGATGAATTATAATAATTTCCTGCATATTGGTCAATTAAATCAAGAAGATAACCATCTATTGCAGCAGAAATATTATATTTCTCTGGAGTATCAGTCCAACTTTCCACAGCAAATTTCATGTGTAAAAAGGGAGCTCTTACAAAAGATTCTGGTGTATACCCAAACAATTCTGCTGTTTCTTCTAATGATAGTTTCTCTTCTGTACCATCCGCATGAATTATGACGCCAGTACCGTCAGGTGAAAATTGGTAAATTTCTTTTTGTTTTGTGGCAAGTGTTATTTCAATCTTTAATCCTTCTTTTTCATCTACTTTTAGTATATGTTTCGGAAAGTAGCTATTCAATGGTTTTATTATTGTTGAGTTACTAAATTCTTTTGCTGATGTAGTCTGTTCAGAAAAAGAATCGTTCATAACAAATATGATAAAGGCTAAAAGGATTACATAATACAATGAATTTGAGTTAAATAATTTTCCTTTTTTCATGGTATTTTCCTTATCTTAAATGTTTATCGGTTATTTATAAATTATGACGAAATACCCGAATAAAATATTTAAAAAATATGTTCAAAAGAGAATGAAGTATAAATAGTTTTAGATGATGATATTTTAGTTTTTGGCAATGCAGTTAATTCAAAGCGTCCATCTGGACCTGTTACCACAGGTGCAGTGCTTGCCTTGTCCGCAGGGCTTATCTCTACTGTTACACCTGCAACAGTCTTACCACTAATACTGTTGATGACCTGACCTCTAACCGTGTTGACTTCCTGTGCTTCTACGGGGTATACAATTATTGTGCTTGCTATCACACCTATCAACACAAACATTACTGACAGGAACAAACATTTTGTAGAAAATGAGTAAAAATCTACCTGCTTCATATACACACTTCTTATAATTTTTAGTTTAGTTTTTTACTCTCATGAGATACTATTCCTTTCGCCTATTATGATATTCCTATTATAATAATATTGCAAATTTATTTGTAGATTATCACTCAAAATTATTTTTATGCGTAAATATTTTATTACTTTTATCAAATATGTTTTTACTTTGAATATGCATGAATAATTTTATACAATCCATAGTTTATGACCAGGCAGAAAATCGCCTGCATGCACAAAAAGCCATCATGGTTACCTTATTAGGCTGCAACCTACATTAAAAAAATTGTTGTCCAATTTTATAAATATTCTGAGATAATGGCTTTTTGTCTGGACCCTGCCTATAAACTAAGAAAATTACTGTAAGATAACATTTTAATTGGGCAGAGGAGGCATTGACGGGGTCTCTGCATGGACACGGACACGATAAAATTGGGCAAGGGTATTGATGTATAGTGCCATAGTCTCAATTGATATACCCGTAGAATTGACTTCCGGTTCTGATGATGTAGAAAGGTCAAGATAAGGTGTATCCGAATTGTGAGATTGGCCACGAATCCCATAAGGAATGACACCAACCAATTTGCGTGGTGATAAACCTGCCTTTATGTAAGGATGCGCATAAGCAGGCAAATTTTTTGTTCCCAATCCTTCGATAAAGCAAATACCGTAAGGATTGACTCCTAAAATCCAATTGATATGGTCAAAGAATAATTTTTTGGTTGTGTCATCAGGTAGAAATCGGAACGCCTTTCCTGCAAGTTGGGCGACCTGAAGAATATGTATATTTGTTCCTCTTAATTGTTCTTCCTCATTCAGGGTTATACCAAAATAATCTGGTTCAGAACCTTTTTTCATTGGGCAAATTCCAAACGGATTTTCATTTACCTGTTCAGTATAGAATTGAACAGCGTCTTTTAATGCCTGCACCAGTTGAAAGGTTTTGCCCTCATAAGTAAGCGAATCGTATCGCGTGATAGATTCACATACAGGTAACAAATTGTCAGGAATGATGGATTGTATTATGGAGGTATCTGTCTCTTTTATTTCTCCGAGAAAGGTAAGAGCCGTAAAGAGTCCTGGTGCCCTTTTACCATGTTCTAACATTGATTTAGCCACTTTATCTGTTAAGTCAATATATGGATTTTCTGACCCGAACCATGTAGTCATGTAGGCAGTATAACCGAGAGCAGAGATAACTGCATCCTCATCATTGGTAGATTCTGTAATAGTGCGTTCATCGCCGGTACTTATCTGGTTGTCTGTCTCTTGTTCAGGCTTTTTTGGCTCTGTTGTAGTTTTTGAAATGACATTCCCAAGCAGTGTTCCGTCTTCTTTTACACGATTAGCAATATACTTTACACCCCACAACACTTCATCTTGAAATTGTGAGGATAACTCGGGATTTTTTAACAATCGCCATCTACAAATGTTATACCCTTCCACAAGATAATTTAAACAAATAGCAGATTTGGTTTTACTATAAGTTTCTCCGTCATGCCAGGCTCCAATTAATGATTTTCCATTATAGGAATCGTCAGCATGACAGAGGTCATGAATGCCTTCTACTGCGGTTCCACAGCGGTGTAGTCTTAACCCTTCTAATACTTTTGGAATGGTCTTTTCCCAGAGTAAGTCCTTCCCTATCATAAAGGAAGGGCTGTAATATCTCTTTCCATCAACAAGCACAGTAATCCGATAATTTCCTTCCACATCATAATCTGTAAAATTGCCACGATAATACCACTTTCCCCAATCCGACTTATGTGCGCCAAAAATCCGTTTCGGTTCTCTAAACGCAATTGTTTTTACCTCGTTATCTGAATTATCTAAGAGGTATGCTTTTATCTCCTCAGGTTTAAAATTTGCTACAAGAATACATGCTTTTGGATAAAGCAGGTCATAGCCGACCTGGTTTACAAAGATTTCTACCAATTTAGGTTGTTCTACTATCCCTGTAAAATTTGCTTCGTCCCACCATACTGTTCCTGATGGAGTTAACTCGGAGGTAAGTTGAAACCTTATTGCAGTAGCACCTTGAGGAACCTGAGTTTCTGAAAGCACAAATCGTTTCCACTCTGAATTGGTGCTCTCTACAAATTTAAGTTCTTTGCCATCAATTGGCTGATTTTCCTTTACCCATTGAATAGCGGCTTTTGAAGAGAATGAGCCACGATAGGAGATACTCCCTGTAACTGAAACCATACCTTTAGGCAGAGGGATATCATCAGTGCTAACCGTTATGCTTCCTTTACCTTCTACTCGTAATGAACTTTTACCAGCGAGAAATACCTCATTATCTAACTGAGTCTTGTTATCTGGCGATTCAGGAGAAATGTTCCAGCCACCTAATTCTGCTGTATTCTCTTCTTTGCTGTCCAGAGGCTCAAAACCACCATTATAAAGTAGCGGAATAGTTTCCCAGATATAATCCTCTCCTTCTGAATTAGGTTGAGACACCTCTTCTGAAATAGCAAAAGTTGTCGTAAGAAAAATAATAAGTAAGGCTGTTAATAAAATATTTACTAACTTATTTAATAGATAAAATAATTTCATACGCAAACCTCATTAAAAGTTTTACAAACAATCTTACAAAATTGAGAATGGTGGTTCATTTTGTATTTCTTTTATAGAAACACTTATTTCATTAAGCACTTTACTAAAA
>DAOOVZ010000114.1:0-10111 GCA_035370665.1 Candidatus Hydrogenedens sp. | reverse complement strand
ATGGATTATATTCACAAAAATTTTTCCAAAAAATATTTGGTAAGAAAGCAACGGTTGCATTTGCTCCTGATAGTTTTGGGCATGCAGGGACACTCCCACAAATATTAAAAAAATTAGGAATAAAATATTATGTTTATATGCGGCCTTCGCCAAAATTAGAAAGGGAATATCCAGAAGGAACTTCATTTCAATGGGTTTCACCTGATGGTTCATCTGTCATCGCATCTGTAATACCTGAAAGTTACGGAGGAGAAACAGATGAAGTGCTAAGGAAAATAAAGAACATAGAAAAGTATCCATATTGGAATGAGAAACAACAAAACTTTATGTGCTTTTATGGGTTATGTAATCATGGAGGAGGTCCGACCCGCGAAACCATACAAACCATTATAAATAAACAAAGAGAATTTAATAGTTATGAATTTATATTCTCTACTCTCGAGGGATACTTTAAAAAACTAACAAAAAATTTACATGATTTTCCTTCTATCCATGACGAATTACAACATCATGCTCGCGGCTGTTATAGCGTTTTATCTGAAATCAAAAAATTAAACCGTCAATTAGAACATAAAATACTCACTGCCGAACGATTTGCCACTGCTGGATGGTTATTAAAAGAAGTGGATTATCCAGATGAAGTTTTTGAAGCGATGTGGAAAGATTTATTATTTAACCAGTTCCACGATATTTTAGCGGGAACAAGTATATTTGAAGCCTATGAAAATGTCAGAGACCAACTTGGAGCAGCAAGGCATAGGGCTGATGTAATCATAAATAGAACAGCACAAAAAATAGCAAATAGTATAAACACGGTAGGAAATGGGAACGCAATAGTTGTAATAAATCCACTTCCCTGGCCAATAAAACAACCAGTAGTCGTATCTGAAATAATTACAAGAAACATAAAAGGTGAATTTGAACTAGTTAGTGATGAACAAACATGTTTTCCTATTCAATCTATACAATCTCACTCCCCGGGTTCTAAAAAATATGTATTCATAGCGGAAGTGCCATCAATGGGGTATAAAGTATATTTTGCAACCGAAGAATGTGAAAAGCATAAAGAAATTCATAAATTAAAATTAAAACCGCATACAGCACCTTATCCTCCGGAAGTAGTAAATAACCGATTAGAAAATGACTTCTGGCTTATTGATTTTGACTATATCCGAGGAGGGATTTCTCATTTATATGATAAACAACACAAGGTTGATGTTGTAAATAAGGCAGGTATCCCTATTCCATTGGTTGATTCCTCTGATACATGGAGTCATAACATTGAAAGATATAATATTGAAGCGGGAAAATTTGTTCTGACAGATATGTTTATAAAAGAAAAGGGAGAAATATTGGCAAGTATTATTCAGGAGTTTCAATTTAATCAATCAAAACTGATACAAGAAACTGTTTTATATAAAGACCTAGAAGAGATTGATATTTTTCTTAAAATTTTGTGGCTAGAAAAATATACTGTATTAAAGTGGGCAGTAGACACAAAGATAAACAATGGTATTGCTACTTATGAAGTTCCTTATGGCACAAAAAGCCGACCTTGTAATGGAGAGGAAGAAGTAGGACAACAGTGGGTAGATTTATCAGGAAATATTGATGATAAGTCGTATGGGTTATCTATAATTACAGATAGCAACTATGCTTATGATATAAAAAATAATATTATGAGAGTAACACTTCTTCGCAGTCCTGCGTATGCACATCAAGAACCTGAAAGAATTTACACTTCTTGTAATTATCATATAATAGACCAGGGTTGGCATGAGATGGGTTTAAGGCTTATTCCTCATTCTGAGAGTTGGCAAGACTCAAGAGTTATAAAATCTGCATGGGAGTTTAATGTCCCCCCTATTGTTCGTGATGAACCTCCGCATACAGGAAAACGAGGACTTACTGCTACACTATTAGGCACAGAGGCAAAAAATGTATTAATTTCCGTTGTCAAAAAAAGCGAAGGAGGTAAAGATTTAATTGTAAGAGCATACGAAACAAATGGAATTGAAACTTTGACTAATCTCCATCTGCCTTTCGCACAGTTATTCTTTCCTCTAAAGTTCAAACCTTTCGAAATCAAAACAGTCCGAATAGATTTAAAGAAAAAAGAAATAGAAGAGACCAATCTATTAGAGGAATAATTAAGTTGAACCGACTTGAAAACATAGAACAATTATGTCTTTCTATTCTTGCAGATTCTCCAGACCCGTGGGTTCCTCTGGATAAGTTAGTTCAGAGGTGTAGAGAAATAATGGGTGATGAAAGTATTAATGAGGCAATAATAATGTCTTTTTTATCTAAACACCCTGAAGTAAAGGTATTCGATTCCTTTATATCTAATAATCCCGTATTGGAAGAAATTCTGGGGGGGCAGAAACAAGAACTACAGCCTGTTATAATCTTAAAAAAGCGTCTTCCGAAAGAAAGGGACATATTAATATGGATTCACAATCATTTAGAAAAACTTATCTCTTTACTTGCAAATACAGAAGGAATGGAAACTAATGATACTAAAAAAGAACAAATAAATAATATCCTTAATAAAACAAAAGTATTAAAAGAAAAGGTAAAAAAAATGATAGGTAAAGAGAAAGATATAATGTAAGTTAAATGTATTATTGTAAAGAGGAGTAAAGATGTTTTCACTATGTTAATGATTATTGTCAGTCTATATTCAGTTCTTACCATCAGTCCAGAAGTGATTACTTTAAATCTGGAACCAATTGTTCAAGATGTAATTGTGGAAGATATAAATCAAGATGACCTGAAAGATTTAATATTTCTTATTTGTGAAGAAGATGGCTATAATAAAAAACTTGTTGCATTTTATCAGCAGCAAGGGGTCCCAAAATTTAGTGAGAGTTCTTCTTACACTTTTCCTATTACTGTGCCTTGTTCTGTTCTATTTACTACAAAGATGGAAAAGAATAAACATTCTATTGTCATAGCCTATAGTGATGGGTTTAATATTTATAACTTTCAAGGGAATAGTGCAACATTAGAGAAATCCGTCACATTTCCAAATATTTTTCCTTACAATTCTAAAGAGCCTGTAATTCTAAAAAATATATCTTACGACTTAGATGACGATGGAACAGATGAGTGGTTTATTTCTACGGCTCATGGTATTACTATATTAAAAAATTATGCACCTATATCAGATGTTTCCTTCCATATTTTTCATGAAATATTTTTTGGGAACAATCCAACACTTTATTATCAATTTCCTGTAATTTTTCCAATAACAAATAGTAACAATAAATTGAAACCTGTTGCATTTTGGGGGGATAAAGAGTTAGTGCTTGCCCACGGAGATAATTGGAGTTCAGTCACTAAAATAGACATTGAAAGGAAAAATCCCGAAAAATGGGATTCTACTTATTGTTTAGGTGATGTTAATAAGGATGGCTTTCCTGATATTTTACTTACAGAGACTCAGGGAACCTTAAATTTGAAAACCAATGCTTATATGTATATATCCGAAGGAAAATTTGCATATCCAGAACAACCCCAATTTGAGTATAAAATAAAAGGTGCTGTATGTTTACCTGTTGTTAAAGATATTAACGGTGATAAACAAGATGACCTTATCCTTTTTAATATTCCCATAGGATTAACAAACTTCATTAATTTTTTTATACGGGGAAAATTATCTGTGGATTCAAAGGTATTTCTATCTGACGGGAAACAACTTCCACCAAAACCAAGTTATCAAACTAATATATTAATGGACGCACCTGAAGGCAAAGACCAGATTGCATACGCGGTAGATGACTTTTCAGGCAACGGCGTGCTTGATATTGCATTTGGAAGGGCTCGCAATGTTTTACAGATAAATACAAGCAGTTTTTCTGAAGGTGTAATGAAAATAAAACAATGGATAAAATTAGATATTCCTGGTTTCGGTCTAATAAAGACAACCAATATAAATGATAATAAAAGTAGAGATATGATTATTCATCGCCCAAGCGGAGAAAACAAAAATCGTGTAGATATAATCATTTTCTAATAGGAAACGAGTATGAATTTAGTTGATAGTAAATTTGAAAAGGCAAAAGAGCAATATGAATTTTTATGCAAAGAGATAGAAAGACATAATGAACTCTATTATATTTATGCGAAACCAGAGATTACCGACTATGAATATGATATGTTGAT
This sequence comes from Candidatus Hydrogenedens sp., assembly GCA_035370665.1. Lineage (GTDB taxonomy): Bacteria > Hydrogenedentota > Hydrogenedentia > Hydrogenedentales > Hydrogenedentaceae > Hydrogenedens. The sequence continues at coordinate 5,944 of DAOOVZ010000114.1, read as the reverse complement.
GAAGGAACTGGAAGAAATTGAAAAACAGTATCCACAACTTATAACACCATATTCTCCGACACAACGAGTTGGTGGAAGAGTGATTGATGAATTTCAATCAGTTGAGCATACAGTTCCCATGCTTTCTATTGACAATACCTATAATGAAGCAGAAATCAAAGAATTTGACCAGCGTATAAAAAGGGCACTTCCTACAATAAAAAAAATAAGTTATGTGGTTGAACTAAAAATTGATGGCGTTGCCATGTCAATTAAGTATAGAAACGGCATTTATGAGCAAGCAGCAACCCGTGGTGATGGTTTTCGTGGTGATGATGTAACAGAAAATGTTCGGACAATTAAATCAGTCCCTTTACGCTTAAAAGGACCTGTCCCTGAGACAGTTGAAGTTCGGGGGGAGGTCTTTATGAAAGACAAAGAATTGGAACGATTAAACCAGATTAGAGAAGAACTTGGAGAAGAACCTTTCAGAAATCCAAGAAATACTACCGCAGGAACGCTGAAACTCAAAGACCCAAGATTGGTTGCCCAGAGGAGATTAGAAACCTTCTTTTATGAGTTAATACTGCAAGAATCAGAAAAAAGTCTTGTTAAATCACATGTGGAAACATTGAACAAATTAAAAGAATGGGGATTACCTGTAAATCCTCATTGGAAAGAATGTGCAGATATTGAACAAGTAATAGAATATTGTAGTCAATGGCGTGAAAAACGATACACTCTGGAATATGAAATAGATGGAATGGTGATAAAAGTTAATGAACACCGTATCAGAGAACTTTTAGGAACCACAAGTAAATCTCCACGCTGGATAATTGCATACAAATTTCCTGCAGAAATAGCACGAACAAAATTGTTAAATATCAAAGTTCAAGTAGGCAAAACGGGAGCATTGACACCTGTTGCAGAGATGGAACCCGTTCGTCTTGCAGGAACTATTGTAAAACGAGCAACACTTCACAACTTTGAAGAATTAGAAAGGAAAGATATTCGTATTGGAGATACTGTAGAAATTCAGAAAGCAGGAGAAATCATACCACAAATTATTAGACCTATACTCGAACTTCGTCCTCCCAATACTAAACCATTCAAGCCACCTGAATCCTGTCCTGAGTGCGGTAGCAAGGTGCAAAAAGACCCAGAAGGTGTATTTTATCGCTGCTTAAGTATGGATTGTCCCGCACAATTAAAACAAAAAATTCAGCATTACGCCCAGAGAAGGGCTATGGATATAGAAGGGTTGGGACCTGCTCTGGTTGAACAGTTAGTAAATAAAGGTTTAGTAAAAAATATTGCTGACTTATATCGCTTAAAGAAGGAGCAATTAGTAGAATTAGAACGAATGGGTACCAAATCAGCAGAAAACCTATTGCTTGCAATAGAAGAAAGCAAAAATAGACCTTTTAGTGCTTTGCTTTTTGGATTGGGTATTCGTCATGTCGGACAACACCTGGCAGAGATTCTTGCTAATCATTTTAATTCATTAGATAACCTAATAAATGCAGATGAAAATGTGTTAACCACGATTAATGAAATAGGTCCTACCGTCGCAAAAAGTATAAAAGATTTTTTCTCAACAAAAGCAAACATAGAACTTGTTGAAAATTTGAAAAAATTGGGTGTTAGAACTTATGAAGAAGATAAAGAAACAAAAACCACGGAAAATATTTTAGGAGGAAAGACTTTTGTAGTTACAGGCACATTGAAAAACTTTACACGAGACCAAATAGAACAGAAAATAAAACAGTTAGGAGGGAAAGTTTCTTCATCTGTGAGTAAAAATACAGATTATGTTCTGGTCGGTGAAAATCCAGGTTCAAAATTGGATAAGGCACGAGCATTAGAGGTAAAAACGATTACAGAAGACGAGTTCATGGAACTAATAAAGGGTAATAAAGAATGAATCCTTTTGTTGTTAAAGGTCCTAATTCAATAGATTCAAAAACAGGTGGAGAACTATATGAAAATATAAAAAAGATGAAAATAGAAAAAAAAGGACAGGTAATTATTGATTTGGAAAATACAGAAACAATAGATACATTAGGCTGTGCATGGCTACTTCGTATATCAGAAGAATTAAAAAAACATGATATTTCTGTATCATGGAAAGGTGCAAATAAAAAAGTTGAAGAAATATTAGAAGTTGTTTACCCAGCATTTGAGTATCAAACAAAACAAACACACAATAAAAACTTTTTTGAGACATTTAACTACCGATTTTATGCTATTATTTTAGAGGTAAGAGATTTTTTAAATCTTTGTATTGATGCTATATATTGGACATTTTTGGCTCCTGTTTTAGGTAAAAAATTTAGATGGGAACTGTTCATAGAAGAGGTCTATGAAATGGGTGTCAGGGCAGTTGGAATTGTTTGTTTGATGAATTTTCTGTTGGGCCTGATTATTGCAATGCTTTCCGCAGCACAGGTTGAAAGTTTTGGTTTAAGCATATATGTAGCCAACCTTATTATGATTGGCTTTGCCAGAGAACTTGCGGCAGTTATGACAGCGACGGTTGTATCTGCAAGAACAGGTGCTGCTATAGCAGCAGAAATATCTACGATGGAAGTTCAAGAAGAAATTGATGCTCTTCGAGGTATGGGTATAAATGTATCTCAATACCTTGTTGCCCCAAAGGTATTGGCTCTTTTGATTGTCCTTCCATGCCTTTCAGTCCTAGGACTTATTTTTGGTCTTTTAGGTGGTACAGCATGGGGAGTATTGATTTTAGATTTCAGTCCTGCTGTCTGGTTCAGACAAACGGTAAACTCTGCATACTTTGACGACCTTATGCAAGGTTTATTAAAAACCCTTGTATTTGCCATCTTCATTGTGCTCATAGGTTGCCATAATGGATTCAGGGTAACAGGCGGTTCAAGAGGGGTGGGACTAATGACTACCCGTGCTGTCGTTATGGATGTTTTTATGCTAATTACTGTAGATATTGTTTTCGCAACAATATTCTATTACTTGATATGAAAAAGGAATAATTGTGACTCAAAATGTAATTTCAAAAGTAGAATCACTTCAAGTCGGTTATGATGAAAGAATAGTCCTCAAAAATATATCTTTTGAGGTGTATAAAGAGGAAATATTTCTAATTGTTGGTGGCAGTGGCTGTGGAAAAACAACTTTACTAAAATCAATTTGTGGACTATTAAAACCATCACAAGGTAGTATCTATATAATGGGTCAGAATATAACTCAATTAGACGAAGAGGGATTATCAAAGGTTCAGCAAAATATAGGTATCGCATTTCAATCCAGTGGTCTGATTAACTCAATTACTGTGGGTGAGAATGTAGCACTACCTATCAAGGAATACGGCTCTGTTGACCCTAAAATTATACAGGAAATTGTTCGTATCAAATTAAGTCTCGTAGGTCTGGCAGGAGTCGAAGACAGGATGCCAGAAGAACTATCCGGAGGTATGAAAAAGCGGGCTGGTTTAGCAAGGGCTCTGGCTTTAGACCCACCTCTCGTATTCTTTGATGAACCTTCCGCAGGGTTAGACCCCATAATTGCCTGCGAATTAGATGAACTTATATTAAATTTAAGGAAACTTTTAGGTATAACTTTCGTTATTGTTAGTCATGAACTTGAATCTATTAAAACAATCGCTGACAGAGTATTAATGCTTGATGAAGGTGACGCCATTTTTTGCGGTTCTCTCGAAGAAGTGAAAAGCACATCTATACCAAAGGTAAGACAATTTTTTGAAAGAAGACCGAATGGACAGAAAAAAGTGTTTTCATATCAGTAAATCAAATATAGGAAAATATATATTATAAAAAAACAAGGATAAATTCAGTGGCTACACGAAAACAAAAATTTCAAGTATTTTTATTCTTATTTATTTGCTTGTTGATTGTTCTTGTAATTGTCTATTTTGTATCAGGGATGTATAGCAATTATGGGGTAAGGTATCGAATTGAATTTGACGAATCTATACTGGGAGTTTATGAAGGAGGAGTTGTTGAATATTTAGGTGTTCCCGTTGGTAAAGTCGAGGAGATTAAAGTAAGTCGAGAAGGTAAGCCTTATGTGATAATAAACATTGATAGTAAAAAAGTAACGCTTCACGAAGGTGTCGAAGCAAGTATAGTAATTTATAGCCTTGCCGCAGGAACTATGGCAATATCCCTACATGGAGGAGACCCAAATGCACCTGTATTACCACCCGGTAGTAAAATCCCTGCGCGTCGTTCAACTATCTCTGCCGTAAGTTCAAGAGCCGAAGAATTAATAGAAGACTTAAAAAACATTCTAGATTCAATAAAAACAGGGCTCGAAGGAATTGAATCCGGTGATTTAAACGAAATTGTGAAGAAAGTAGACAAAACTCTGGAAAAAGGTGAAACTCTTATAGATGATATACAAAAAACAGTAAAAAATGTAGATGCAACCATTGAAGAAATGAAACCAAAGTTTAGTAAAACCATGGACACAGGAGAGCAAACAATAAATGAGATAAAAGAATTGTCCAAAAAAGCAGATAAACTTATTTCTGTTATCACAGAAAAAGTGCAGCAAGTAGATATACAAAAGATACAAGAAAATGTAAATTCTACATCGGAAGAAATAAATAAATTGGCGACTGAATTAAAAGATGTTATAAGCAATACCTCATATAAGGCGGATAATGTTGAATTTACCTTACAACAAACATTACAGGAAGTAAACCAAACACTAGAATCATTAAGAAATTTACTTGAATCAATTAAAAATAATCCATCATCAATAATAAGAGGCAAAAATTACAACAGAAATGGGAGATAAACATGAAAAATTATTCAATATCTATAATATCCTGTGTTGTCCTTTTATCCATAAGTTTGTTTGGATGTTTAACACCGGTCAAACCAAACTACTCATTAAAATACTACTTAAATCCCGAGATAGAAGAACAAAAAGGGACAGATACCGGACTAATACTCGCTATAAGAGGATTTGAATGTTCAAGGGCAATTTCAAATTATGTGACTTATCTACATAATGGCAAACTATATTACACAGAAAGCGAAGAGTGGGCAGAACACCCTGCTAATGTGATACAAAGACTTGTAGCAAAATCTCTAAAAAATACAGGTAGATTTAGCGATGTTGCAAGTAGTGTAGAAATAAAAAATCCCGACCTGATTCTCGTCGGAGAAATTACTCAATTTTATTGCGATGAAGAAAATGGATTAGAAAAAATAATTATATCCTTAACTATAAGAATAAGAGAAACAAAGACAAGCAAAATTATATTTACTAAAGAATTCCAGATAGAGCATGAATTTAACAAAGAAACTCAGCAAATTAACGAAGCAATGAATGATGCCCTATCTCAACTATCTAAATCTCTACAAAACGAAATCAACAAAATAGATTTTAATTCCGCTATTAATCATTAACTTCTCATAAATTAAGTAATATGTAGAGAGACTGTAAAAGTATGCTAAAACCGTAGTAGTTTTGGCAGTTTTAAAATTCCCCTCTCGGAGAGGGGTGTCCCACAAGGGACGGGGTGTTCCTATCTTGTCTTAGAATTTTTCAGAGACTACCACAAAAAGACAAAAACGCATGCAAGCAAATTAGATATTCCTATCATATAAACTTCCAGAGACTACCCCGTCAGGCTACGCCTACCACCTCAAAAAAAAGAATTTCACCGTTATGCTTTGCCTGCAACTCTTCACAGAAGGGGAATTATTTATCCTTTGAGAGGAATATTTCATAAGGCCAATGTGCGTGTAATTAAACTCTGGGGTTGTCTAAAAAGTCATTTTTCGCCAATTTTGGTGGTTTATAAACTTATAAAAGAATTTAAAACAATCACATATTAATATAAGTAACCATCTATTTTTTGGAAAAATTTCTAAAAAATGGACTTTTTGGACAGCCTCAATCGTTATAGGAGGTATAGCACAAATATTCAACTTTCCTTCTTGCTGTGGGAGAG
>DAOOVZ010000113.1:0-10234 GCA_035370665.1 Candidatus Hydrogenedens sp. | reverse complement strand
ATAACAAGTATAAATCCAGAACAAGGTTCCTTAGGTAAAGACAAGGAACAGAAGGTTAAGGTGACGATTAGTAGAGATACACTGACTTATTTAGGTGATTCGCATAAAATAATAATCAAATCAAATGATGTGAACTATCCAGAATCAGCCATCACGATTGAGGTACAGGTGCCCCGAAAAGTAATAATAGGTGCTACGCCTATGGCATTGAGTTATGGGACGCGTGAGATATTGAAAGAGTTCGACCTGGCAAATATAGGTGACCCAGAAACCGTATTAAACTTTATGCTAATACCTAATAAAGATTGGATTTCCGTTTCTCCTGAATCAGGTATTAGTATAGGCACAGCAAGTGCGATAAAGGATTGGAAGACTATATCTGTATCTATTGACCGTGAAGGCTTGAAAGGGACTAATTCCTCAGGACAAATACAAATCGTGGCGACTAAACTTGTGAATGGACAGAATGTTATTGATACCGCAGTAGACCCAGTCCTTATAACAATTACAGCAGCCGCACCTCCACTTTCGATAGAGACTCCACCACCGAATTTAAGAATTCCTTCATTAGTCCGTTATGTTATGCTTTTCAGAGATATTCAGCAGCAATCTATTTCCTTCCCTGAAGCATTTTTGCCAACTCTTACCAGTAAATTCTTAATCACAGAAGACGATTTACCATTAGAAATTTCTGAATCAAATCGGTTTTTAGTCCCTATGCTTAAACCAGAGAAGTTGGTGCAATGCAAGGGCAGTATCCTTATTATGTTAGATGCTTCTGGAAGTATGTTGAAGTCTGTTCAATTGATGGAAGAACAGGGAATTTCAGATGCTACAGACCCTATTCGTGAATTGTATGTGAGAACTGTAATGCCAATGATTGATGAAATACCAGATAACTACAAAATAGCAATTGGTGTATTTAACGAGCGAGAATGGAATAATAATCCTGTTCGTATATTGATAAACAATGATGGCGAACCGATGTTTACCTACAACAAAGAAGTTGCAAAGAACAGATTATTAAGTATGAATATTATTGACCACGGTGCAACAGCGTTATTACCTGCAATTAGTGATGGTGCAGTTGACCTTTTCCTGGCAGATGGAGACCACATTCCTTATGATGTGTCAGATGACCGTATTATGCTAATTATTACAGATGGGCGTATGACCACACCGCCAGGGCAGGTATCACCTGTGGTGGATGTATTAAAAGGGGTAAGAGCAAGGCCATTCTTTGTTAGTTGGGGTGAAAATGTGAATAACAATGTAATGGTTCAATTGATAGAAGAGACAGGGGGACATGTTTATTCCACTCGCAATCAAGATACAGGACAGGTGGATAGTTTGGGGCGACCCATATCGAAACCTTTGTTGTCTGCATTAGCCGATTGGTTAGAAACCAATCCTAATGACCCTTGCGACCGCTCTATAGCAAAAGATATAAAGAGCCAACTGCTGTTTGAATTTATCGCTCTGAATCAAAAAGCCGGTGCAACAGTGAGAATTGATGTAGACTTTGATTCCCCCGCAGATGGCAACACTTGCATTCCAGACCAGGGCAATATTTCGACTGCCTTCGCACACAGCCAGATGGACCTGGAAAGTTATGCAAATGATGTGCGGTTAGGACAAATTAAATTAATCTCTTCGGGTATAGATTTTGTATCCCAATCGGTAGATGTCGTCGTGTATGCAGATTATATCCCGAGAAATATTACAGCATTATTCCTTTCCATAGACACTTCAGACGGCAATCCAGCCATGACTATGTCCGTGAGTCAACCTACTCTTGCAGAAGGTGGACTTATTTCGGATTGGGATTTTGTCCAACAAGGAAGCCTATTACAATTTACCTCTGCAAGCAATCAGCCCTTGCCTTATGGTGCATTTGGTTCACTATGCGTATTGCACTTCGAAAATGCTTCACAGCCATTTAAGTTACAATTTGATGTGGCAAATCCTCAAATTAGTGCAGACCAAGACTCTAAATATTTTACCCACCCCAACCTGTTTGATGTAGAGGTTAATCCATCCTTTGCTCCTTCCAATCCCTATCCTTATTTAGAGAGTGAACCCGCAATGAATGATAACAGCATTATTGTTCTGCCTGATGATGTTTATGATTTGGTTGTGGATATATACAACAAAGGTGGTAGCCATAGACCTACTAATGTGGGGTTATACTGGGATGTTGAGGTATTTACAGGAGACTTCTTCGGTGATATAGTCAAACCTCCAGATGAAGAAAGATTCGTTTTTGAGAATGAAACACCTTATAAATTGCACATCCCAATCAATCGTGAAGAAATGAAACCGGGAAATAATTATTTAGGTATACTGCAATTTTCCTTCGATTCTATCTTTCATAATGCAATCGTGCGGTATGTAACCGTATATTGCAATATACAGCAACCTGAAATAACAGTGGAACCAACTGAATTGATTTTTGATTCGCCAAATGAAATTGAAGAGAAATCATTTGTAATAAGGAATACAGGACAATCTATCCTATCATGGACATTGAATAGGGGGAACTTACCCGTCGGTTATAGTTTTTCAAAATATGCTGGTTCTCTCGGTCCTTATGATTCACCTTATAACTTAAATAAAGAGGATTACATTACCATTACTGTAGACAAAGCACTAATTGACAACTTTGCTCCCATTATCCCTATTTTAAGTAATGGTGGAACAGTCAGTCTACAATTAATCGTTAGTAGCCCATAGCAATAATTAGAATTTTATACCCTATCTGATATAATTAAGATAGGTTATTCTCTTCTTGGGAATTTGGTTCATTTCCCTTATGTTATTTATGTAAGGATGTGATAAGACTATGTTGACCATTTTATATACATTTACTTTAGCCGTTTTGTTTGCGTCTGCATTGGGATTGGTATGGGGTGTTGTCCATCTTTTAGCCCGAAATCAGTTAGGGGAACGGAGCACCAAATCATGCACACTTGCAGGGGAGACCAATGAAAACTGTTGCCAATATGCCGGACAGTGTCCAGAGGAAATCCGAAGCAAATGCAAGCATGTAGTATTAAAACCTTGAAAAAAATTACTAAATATCGGGTAGTAAAATGAAGCCACGATTGTCGAGAAAAGAGAAATGGATTCTCTTCATAGTAGCCTTAATTATAATAGGTGTAGTTGCCTTTCGTCGCTTGTTTCTACTACTTCTGATATTCATAATGAGATAAGTCGGACAAACAAAATTTAACTATTCCATATATCCTGTGGCTTTTAACTGTTCAATCAATTCTGGCGGAAGAGGAACCTGTTCAGAAGTTTTTTTGTTTTCCTCTTTGTTGTTATTTCCTTTCAAATCATTCATTTTTTGATGTAAATTCTGTTTTATAGAAGAAAAGTCAGGGATATTAGATAGATTATTTTTTTCCTTTGCGTCTTTTGACAAATCATAAAGTTCCTCAGGTTCTAATCCACGCGGATTGTCAGGATTGGCAAGTATAAGTTTGTGTGTTTTATCCCTTATAGATTGCATAATTTGCCCTTCTGCATCATTTTCTGCCCATGCGTAGATATTGCTTTCTGGACTGATAACTTTCCCCTCTTCCGATAAAAATGGGGTTCCCTCAAAAGTTTCAGGTGGCTGAATCCCTGCAATTTTAGGTATCGTTGCAGATATATCAATAAGTCGCACCAAAAAGTCTATCTTTTGGTTCATATTTTCTGAATTGGCTTTTGAATCTGGAACTTTTATAACCAAAGGTACATGAAGCATCTCCTGGTATAGCGTATACCCATGCCACCATCCATTATGGTCTTCAAATTCTTCTCCGTGGTCAGCAGTAAAAATTATATAAGTATCTTTGTTAAGCCCCTGCTTTTCAAGTTCATTAAATAATATTCCAAGATACTTATCTAAATACTCAATCTCGCTAATATATGCTTTCCTCATAGATGGGGTTAATTGGCTTTTAGGATTATTTCCAAGCAAGGCTCGTGCAAAAAATGTATTATCATTCAAATTTAAATAGGGGTCATGTGTGTCCATATAGTGAAGGGCTAAAAAGAAAGGACGGCTTTTTTCTGGACGATTATCAATCCATTTCAGTGCCTCCGTTGTTACCACTTCTGCCGGCTGATAGTATTCTTTAATGTTTGGAGGCTTATTTAATATTTTTAAAATAATTGATGAAATTTTTCCATAAACACGGCGTAATACTTCATAAGCAGTCAATTTTGAACTGGATTCTTTTGCAAACAACACATAATCACTATGTAAATCAGTATATTCTAAAAATCCTCTACCAAATCCAAATAAGGAATGGACATGAGGATTGTTTCCAAAACCTCTGGTCAGGTATCCATGTTTTGCGAGGGTTTCTGCAACTGTGGTTAATTCGGAGTTAACAATAGAATTTTTATCAATGGCATGATGATGCAAAGGGAGGACTCCTGTATAGAGGGATGCAAACGACGGCTTTGTCCAACAGCCCGGTACACTGCAATCCTTGAATAAGATAGATTTTTCAACAAACCTGTCCAGAACAGGGGTTTTAGTTTCGATGTCTGGATTGTATGCAGACAGGTAATCCGCGCGTAAAGCATCTGCAATAATAAGAATAATGTTGGGTGAGTCTGGTTGTGCTTCTGGTAGAGAAGTAATAGATGATTTTTCACCTTGCGGGTTTAGGGCAAACGAGTAACCAAAACCGAAAATTACTGGGATTAATAAAAGTAAAGTAATTACACCAATAGTTAAATGTTTTGAAAATTTATTTAAATAGAATAGGAAAATGTATAATATGACTGAAGCAATAGAAACAAAACCTATGTAGTAAAGACTTATAGGTAAATATGCGAAATAAGATGACGGTTTTTGCAATAGAACATCTCTTCTATATCTCCAAATTACCAGTATCAACCCAACAGAAAGTATTGTTAAAGCAAATGAAACAACATACGAGAGGAGTGCAGAAGGAAGTTTGCGAACAAGTAGAGGTAGCCAGGTTGCTGCAAATATACCTATGCAAATCCCCATACCTGCAGAAAGAATACCATAAGTTATAGGTCCCCACCACAGCATTTGAAATTCTTGTAGATTGGGTATTTTGTAAAGTATCCATAATGCCTCAGACAATCCGCAGATTGCTCCCGCCGTTATTCCACCAATAGTAGCAAATAGCAAGTTGGTCAAGATTTGATTACGCATAGACAAAATTTCTGTCTGGTTAATATGTGGTTTATCTATTGTATCATTTGTAGAAGGTTGCTGAGAACGAATTCTCTGTATTTGTTTCTGAATATCTTCTTTGGGTGGGCGTTTGCGTAGAACAAAAAAAGGCAATCCAATCAGGAAGGGAACAACATCCCCGACCCACCAGCCTAAATGAGCGAATGCTACTACTTTAAGAGTGTCTTCTTTCCCACCCAGTAGTGTTGCAAATACAACTTCACGGATTCCCTCACCGCCGACTGAAGGACCCAGAACAGTCCCATAAATCATAAGAGGACTTGCAAATAGAATGTCCCAGATGCTGGTATTCTCGGAGCGTAATGCCATCATTGTCCCAAAATACATAAGACAGGCACTCAGATGAACACAGATGCCAAGTATGATAGCAAGGAGAAGATATTTACGGTGTCCAGCATAAGCAGTAGCCGCGTCTCCTAATTGATTCAAAATTTTCTTAACCTTATTCGGGGTAGGGATAGAATACAAGATGAGTTGGATAATATAAGGCTGGAGCAATAAGGATAAAAAGAAAAGCACAGCCATTCCCAAAATAAACAGAATAATTAAAAGAATTAGCGTATTAAATTTTAATAAGCGAAACCCAAGGGGAAAGGTCAGAAAAACCAGCGTCGTTAGCGATATAAAACCAATAATTTTTTCAATGAATATAACGGTTGTGGGACGAACCACATCACGCGTGTAAAGGACAGAATCATATAAACGATAACCATCCAGTCCAATCGTGCTGGGCAGGAAAATACCAATTGTCCTTCCGATAAACCAACTCTGGGTCATATAACCAAAGGGCATGTATAACTTTTGTCCATTCAGCAGAATTTTCCAGCGAACCACACCGCACATAATGCCTCCCAGTCGTATGAACAATGCAAACAATATCCATGGAATCGCATGTGACGGGTTTAGCGAACGAATTTCGTTTAGTAGTGCCATTGGCTTAACCCCACCAAAGGTATCAGGTGGCAAGCCAAAGGTTTCAGGCCAGAATAGGAGAACAAAAAGCCCTACCGTAACCCCTATTTTTAGTAAAATGGATATTATTCGTTTCATTTATTACCTCGCCTTTTCGAGGAGATTTTCAAGAAGACCAAAAACCTAAATTTGTTTCTTTTTAGAGTGTTAGAATACTAAATAATACACCATCCCTTCAATTAGAGACATTAATCTGACTAGGTTTATAAACAGGGCAAAGCCAATATTGAATAAACATTTGGAAAATAGTTTTATTTATTATAACAATTCAACACATAGGTAGAATTGCTATTTAAAAGTAGCAAAAGTTTTAATGTTGCAAGGAAAATTAGCATTTGAATACAATCTAACTACTTTATATTTTTAGTTATAATATTTGAGATTATTCTAAACAATTTTATTAAGAGTTCCTCGTGTCAAAAAATCCAGAAATATTTTTATCTAAATGGAAGGTTTCTTGTGCTCTTGTTGAGCAGTTAGTAGAGGCGATTTATTCTCATCGTATACCAGAAGGGACTATAGGGAGAGTCGTGGTTCCGATAGATATGCCTTATGATATTTTGAGTGAATTGAATTCTATCCATGGTGTAGGTCGCTATTATTGGGCTTCAAGAGATGAACCGTTTGAGATGGCAGGCTGGGGTGAAGCGGATATAGTTGTTGCAGGAGAGGAAGTTTATGATTTCTCATATACCGCGGTTCTACAAAATATTTTAAAAAAATTATCATCAAATTATCCCACCGTGCGCTATTATGGTGGCTTCAAGTTTCTTCCATCGGATAATCGAGGTATGCGATGGAAATCTTTTCATGCATATCGTTTTGTATTGCCACGATTAGAATTAGTTCGCAATGATGGTTCATTGCAACTTATTGCAAATATTATAGGTGGCAAGTATGAGGATGAGTTAAAACAACTACTTTCTGTCTTACATTGCCTTAATTTGTGGGTAATGTCGGAAAATAGAGGTGAAGTGGAGAACGAACCTATTACTTTTCATCATCGGATAGATTGTCCTTCTAAAACAGAATGGACAGACCTGATACAGAGGACATTAACCGCAATTAATGCAGGTTCCTTTGAAAAAGTGGTTTTAGCAAGAGAAACTACCTTCGAGTCTAATCGGGATATAGACCCTATTTCTCTACTTCGAAGAATAGCGGAACAAAGTAGCCACTGTTATCGTTTTTGTTTTAATCCTTCCTCTGAGCGAGGCTTTATAGGGTTGTCTCCTGAACGGCTTTATCGGCGCTTAAGCACCTATATAGAAACAGAGGCATTAGCAGGGACTACTTCTCGCGGTAGAGACCATGTTGAAGATGAACGATTGAAAACAATGCTTTTCAAAAATAAGAAAGAACGAGTTGAGCATGAAATTGTAGTAAATATGTTGAAGGCGGACATGGAACGGTTGTGCTCTACATACGAAAATGATGAGCAGCCTCGAGTCCTTACCCTACCAACAGTCCATCATTTATATACACATTTCAAAGGTATTCTCCGTCCTGATGTAGATGATGATGTAATATTGGAACATCTCCATCCAACTCCTGCCGTAGGCGGCTATCCGCGAGGTTCGGCTCTGGAATGGATAAAGCGAGAGGAATCATTAGACCGCGGAATATATTCTGCCCCTGTGGGCTGGATTTCCTACAGTTCTGCTGAATTTTGTGCAGGTATTCGTTCAGCATTAGTTGAGAAGAACCACATCTCTCTATATTCAGGTGCTGGGATTGTTCAAGGCTCACAGCCAGAATCGGAATGGGACGAATTGGAATGTAAAATTAAAAATTATATAAATATGCTAATGTCATAGAAGATATCTATTAGTAATAAGAATTAATATTGGAGAAAAAATAATGGATTTTATCCTTCAATCACCGAATATGAATCATCTCTGGGCGAGGCTGTTGGTGGAAGAACTTTATCGTAATGGGATAGGAGGCTTTTGTATTTCCCCGGGTTCTCGTTCTACGCCGTTAGCACTTGCAGTTTCAGAGCAAAAGAAGATAGTGCATACGGTCCATTTTGACGAAAGGGGCACAGGTTTTTATGCAGTGAATTGGGCAAAGGCAGTGGGTAAACCGATAGTATTGATATGCACCTCGGGAACAGCGGTTGCAAATTATTTTCCCGCAGTAGTTGAGGCTTCGCTATCGCGGATTCCACTGATTATTCTTACTGCAGACCGTCCGCCTGAACTTCTTCAATGTGGTGCGAATCAGGCAATAGAACAGATTAATATCTTTGGGAATTATGTCCGTTGGTCATTTACGCTTCCCTGTCCTGATTCTGCTATATCACCTGCGGTAGTATTAACTACTGGTGGACAGGCAGTTTATCGAGCTTGTAGAGCACCTGCGGGACCAGTGCATATAAACTGCATGTTTCGTGAACCATTAGAACCCATAGAATTAGAAGGGGATATTCCAGAAGGATACCTGTCCCCTGTTGAAAATTGGTTGGAGATAGAAAAGCCGTTTACACGCTGGAATCTCCCAAAATCAAGGCTTACCACAGAACAGGAAATATTTGTATTAGATAAAATAGGCGCTGCAAGGCAAGGTTTATTCGTGGTGGGTGAATTACGAGAGGAACAAGAAATTAAGTCAACATACGCTCTATCACAATCCTTACACTGGCCCGTTTTTGCAGATGTTACCTCTGGTTTGCGACTGGGAAATAGGACAGAGTTCTCTGTTGCTTATTATGACCAGATGCTTCTCTTACCTGAGTTTTTTAATTGGTTCAATCCCAAATTTGTTTTACATATCGGCGGTACAATTACCTCGAAACGACTTCTGGAATTTTTAGAGAAGAAGCGACCTGAATACATGTTTGTTGCAGACCATCCACTACGGACAGACCCGATACACCGTATAACATACCGTTTTGAGACAGACCTGAAGTCCTTCTGCTCATGGTTAGCCCCTGCGATGAAACGCCGCGATGTCTATCCATGGGGATTAGAGGTTGTAGAGTGGTCTCAGCAATTAGAACAGGTTCTAAATGAATGGACACAGGAACGAGAAGAACTTAACGAAATTACAGTTGCACGACATATTTCTCTATGGAAACCTCCGGAGTCAGATTTATTTTTAGGAAATAGCATGCCCATACGTGATGCAGATATGTATGGAAGTATATATGGCACAGATGGTCTGGTGTTTGCTAATCGTGGAGCAAGCGGTATAGATGGAACAATCGCAAGTTCAGCAGGATTCTCTTTTGCCCGTAAGAAGACTGTTACCGCTATTGTGGGTGACCTATCTGCACTTCATGACCTTAATTCTATATCATTGCTATCACAAGAGGGCGTAAAGGTTATACTAATTATTATCAATAACAATGGAGGTGGTATTTTCTCCTTTTTACCCATATCAGCATACCCGGAAACCTTTGAGCGATACTTTGGTAATCCACACGGATACCATTTTGAAGGTGCAGCAAAAATGTTTGGCATTGATTATACTGTTGCTTATAAACCTGATGAATTAAAAAAACTTTACCAATCGGCATTAGAGAAGCAGTCCTCCACAATAATAGAAGTGCCTACAAATCGCCCTGAAAATCTGGAACTGCACAAGCAACTTCAGGAACGATTAAAAAAGGAATTGGCAAAATATATCCCAGCCGTCTAATAGCCTGATTATGGAAAGTGATACTTTTGAATAACTAAGTTAATCCACAACAAAACCTTCTTTTTCAAGAAGCGATTTTATTTCTGAGTAAAGTTTTCCCTTTGCATAAAGGGTCTGGTCCTTAGTAATGGGATGTAATATCCCGGCAAGTTTTTTTCTATGTAGCAAATCCGCAATAATTAGCGAATCCTGTGCTTCTATTAGAATTACATGACGCATTTTTACTCGTTTGATTGTATGTAACCAATCCTCTATTGTTGTAATGACAATAGGAGGTATTTTTTGATTGTATGAATTTTGGAATAAGAATTGTATAAATTGGTTAGGGTCGGCTCCATTTTGTACCCCTTTTATGAAAGATTCTTTTGTCAGAACATATATAGAAGCAGG
>DAOOVZ010000112.1:0-10236 GCA_035370665.1 Candidatus Hydrogenedens sp. | reverse complement strand
AGAATAATTCCATACTTTTCTGCTTCTACCTTTGCCAATTCATAAGCAGTATTGTCATCTCCACTTAAAAATGGTCTATCTATGGGACCCTCTACATGGTCAGTAATAGCCATAACATCCAATCCTGATACCCATGACTCAATTACTCGCAAATCGGGCCAGACATAGCCATCGGAAAAAACAGTATGTATATGAAAATCACATTTTAGCACAATATATTCACCTACATTCGGAATCATTATTTCTCGCCGAATAATAGGTCGTTCTAACTGTGTTAAAGTTGTCGGTGAATAATCATCTGAAACAACAATAGTGCAAATACTCAATAAAATAAATAAAAAAACCCCAAACCTATAAATGTTACTAAAAATTAACAATCTCTTTCCCATCGTTTTACCCTTTCTTTGTAATTATAATTCACCTAAAAACACTTACTTTTGACCTACTCTAAAAAAATAAGTTTCATCTCAAAATAAAGAAAGAACAACAAAAGATTTTTAATCAACCTTGGCTTTTACCCTAATTTTAATTCCAGTTGCTAAAAAATTAAGAAGAAAAATAGCAAATTACAATGAGTGTTCCTCTAATTTTCTACTCTTGAACAAAAATTTTATTCTTTTAATACCTTTTCAACATATTGTTGAGAAAAAGGTAAAATATTAAATGTCGGGCACATATATTCTATTGAATTATTATGCTGAATAACTTTATAATGTTTATTGTTACTAAATACAGTGGACTAAACTAAAACCAGAAAGGGTTGATTTTTTATAAAAGTTAAATATGAATTCAGAAATTAAGAAAATAGAAGATAAAATATGGTCTCTTTTGCGTGAAAATCGGCAAGAAAAGGTTTCCAAGACTATTATTCGAAGAAAATTGAGTCGTCAGGGCTTCAAATCTTCGGATATAGAGGATGCCCTTAATCGAGTTTGGAAGGAACGGAGGGGAACACAAAGAATACAGAAAATAGATACGCCAAAGTCTATCCCCACAAATTTTTACCTATCTGAGAAAGACCGAATGCGGCTTAGTGACGAGTCTTATCTCGCCTTACAACGGCTACATTTTTTTCAGATGATTACCCCGTTAGACCGAATTTTACTACTTGAATGGATTGAGCAGATTCCAGGCAGAATCACATTAGAAAAATTGGTAGAAATTGTAGAATTAGCCTTGGGACCCCGCTATTCTTACGAAGTTATGAAGATGATTATAGGGGTAGCAATCGGAGATGAATCTGTGTTTATGTAGGCTTAAGTCCATTGAGTTCTATAAATGACCTTAACTGGGGATAAGACTTTTATTTATAGTCTGGGCAGGAAATAAATGCTGTAATTCTAATCAAAAAAAATAATATTATGCAAAACAATGTTATATATAAGTAACATGAATTTGATAATAGAGAGAGTGTTTTAACTAAAATATTCTTTAACTTTATTCTGTCCTCTTTTGAAAATTGGAGTTTAACATGAGTAGACATTTGGTTATCGTTGAGTCGCCAGCAAAGGCGAGAACTATCAATAAATATTTAGGGAAAAATTACCATGTAGTTTCGAGTTATGGACACATACGCGACTTGCCACAGGAACGATTAGGGGTAGATTTGAATAATGGTTTTAAGCCAGAATATACCATTCTTCCAAAATCCAAGAAGATAGTAAGTGAATTAAAAAAAGAAGCGGAAAAAACAGATAAAATTATTATCGCTTCCGACCCGGACCGAGAAGGGGAAGCCATTGGTTGGCATATTGCTGAAATTCTCCATTCTACAAAGAAACCCGTAGAACGAATTACCTTCAATGCTATAACAGAAAAAGCCATCAAGGAATCTATCAATCATCCACGAGATATTGATATGAACCTTGTATATGCACAGCAAGCACGACGAATATTAGACCGCTTGGTTGGCTATAAACTCAGTCCGTTAGTCCAGTGGTCTGTTCGCAAAGGATTAAGTGCAGGGCGCGTCCAATCGGTTGCAGTCCGATTGGTCTGTGAGCGTGAAGCAGAAATCCGAAATTTCGTTTCTCAGGAATATTGGACTATTGAAGGACTATTTGCCAAACAGAATGGTGAAAATTTCAAGGCGAAACTTGTCAAGATAAACAATGCCGAGCCACAACTCACAAATGAAGAAGAAATCAAAAAAACTATATCCCAACTGAAAAATATTAATAACTTCTATGTAGATAACATCGAGGAAAAAGAGGTTCGACGCAATCCATTTCCTCCTTTTATCACCAGCACTCTTCAACAGGAATCTTCCAGAAAACTACATTTTGCACCGGAGTATACAATGCGATTAGCACAAGAATTGTATGAAGGTATGGATATAGGCGATGAAGGTGCAGTCGGTTTAATTACCTACATGCGAACCGATTCGCTACGAATAGACCCAGAGGCAATTTCTGAGGTGCGTGGTTTTATTAAACAAAAATTTGGAAATAAATATCTACCCGACACACCTAACTATTATCGTTCAAAGAAAGGTGCACAGGACGCACATGAGGCTATTCGCCCCACTTCTGCTAGCAGAACCCCTGAAGAAGTAAAACCATATCTTTCGGAAGACCAGTATAAATTATACACCCTCATCTGGCAACGATTTCTTGCCTCACAAATGTCCCCGGCAATTTACAAACAAATTACAGTTGAAGTAGAAGGACGACAGAAAGAATTTATATTCCGCGTTACAGATACAACACCTATCTTTGACGGATTCACAACCATCTATGAGGAGACACAGGAGGATACAAATGGCGATGAGGAAGGTAGTAAACAGAAACTGCCGTCTCTTCAAATTAATGAAGAACTCCAGGGTAAAGATTTCACCGGTACTCAACATTTTACAAAACCTCCTGCACGATATACCGAAGCGAGCCTTATTCGTGCGTTAGAAGAAAAGGGTATTGGCAGACCAAGCACTTATGCCCCTACTATGAAAACCATTCGTGACCGTGGCTATGTAGTGCGAGAAAAAGGCAGATTAAAACCTACACCATTAGGCGAAGAAGTAAATCGCCTACTAACACAACTTTTCCCCGATATTTTAGACTACAACTTCACGGCAAAAATGGAAGAGGATTTAGATGATATTGAAGAAGGGAAATTAACCTGGCAAAATCTTTTACAGCGATTCTATGATGCTTTCAAAAACAATCTGACAGAAGCACAAAAAAACCTCGTTCGAGAAATATTCGGTAAAGATATTCTTTGTGAAAAATGTGGAGCCGTTCTTGAAGTGCGTGAAGGGCGATATGGCTTTTTCCTTGCATGTCCAAATTATCCAGAATGCAAATTTATTAAATCTCTACCAAAAGTATTAACTCGTAAAACGGACAAAAAATGTCCCAATTGCGGGAAACCACTAAATCTTCGCTATACCAAATCAGGACCTGTTCTACTTTGTTCTGGATACCCGGAATGCAAATCTATCTACGCATTCAATGAGAACGGCGAATTAACGCAAATTGCTATTCAAGAACCAGTTAGAACCGAAGAAAAATGTCCAAAATGTGGAGCAAATCTGCTCATTCGCAAATCAAAGAACAATGAGGAATTCTATGGTTGCGAGAAATATCCAAAATGCCGTTTCACAAAGCCAATGGAATTAGATATTAATTGCCCAAGAAAAGGCTGTGACGGAAAATTGCAATATCGCATGAGTAAACGCGGTCGCTTCTTAGGCTGTTCAAAATATCCCGATTGCCAGATTATATTGAACGGTGAAATTCAGAGAGATATTCCTTGCCCTAAATGTGGACATTCATGGACACTAATACAGAAAAAACGAGATGGGAAAAAGGTTCAGGTCTGCCCAAATCCAGAATGCAAACATCAGATTACTATCGAAGAAACTCCTGATACCAATGTAAGTGAGATTTAATCGGCAGGTAAGACCCTGCTAAAATATTCTTACTATGATTGACGCATCACTGGAAATTTTCTTTGAACATTTGCGGGTTGAAAGAGGGCTCTCTGCACATACCATTCGTGCGTATGAAAGTGATTTGGAACACTTCTGCGATTTCATTCACAACAAAAAAGAAGCCTTTTCTCCTGAGGCAGAGGAAACACGAAAACAACGCATTACTGCCAGCCTTGATGACCTACAAAAAGCAACCCGAAATGATATTCGTAGTTTTCTGGCTTATATGCAAAGTTTTGGCGGCTCCACAAAAACGGTCTCTCGAAAACTTTCTGCTTTAAAAACTGCTTATCGGTTCTTTGTCCGTCAAGGACTTATACCAAACAATCCTGCTTTGACCATACGAACCCCAAAACAACGACGCGATTTGCCTGCGGTCTTATCAATTGATGAAACACTGCAATTACTCAATTCGGTTGATGGTGAAGACCCCATATCTGTTCGAGACCGTGCCTTATTAGAAGTCCTTTATTCAACAGGTATGCGTGCTAACGAATGTGCTACATTAAGGCTATCCTCACTTGATATAAGTTCAGGACTCATTCGTGTATTCGGAAAACGACGGAAAGAACGGCTCGTTCCGTTAGGCTCTTATGCAAAGCAATATTTGACAAAATACCTATTTATTAGATTTGAGTTAGGACAACCAGACCACGACATTGTTTTTGTAAATACACGAGGTGGACCCCTGACAACACGAAGCATACAACGAATCATAGAAAAGTATGCAAGGAAAGCGTTACCCTGGCGAGATGATGTTACGCCTCACACACTTCGGCATAGTTTCGCTACACACATGTTAGATGGTGGTGCCGATTTACGTGTTGTTCAGGAAATTTTAGGTCATGAACAACTATCAACCACACAAATCTATACACATATCAGTATTGAACATCTCCGTGAAGTCTACTTAAAATCGCACCCTCACGCCTAATCCGTATAATAAATTCCAATAGAGAGAAATTAGAGAAACTTATAATCATGTTTTAAAAGTGTTTTTTAGAATTAAAACTGAAAAAGACAAGTTCCTACATTTGTGAATTATTCATAAGTTATATGATATTTTCGAGGACAAGTTTTTGAAAAAAGTATACAATGTAGGTTAAAATATTCTCTATACAATTTTGTATTTTTTAAAAAATTGATATAGATAAAACATATTAAAATAGGTTATAAAATTACAATAATGAAAGAAAAATCTGAAAGAGCCATTGAGGAACTAAAACTTCTACTTGGAATAAGTGAAATATTAGACCGTAGTTATGACCTCCGAGAAGAACTTTACCCTGTCTTACAGGCAATTTCAAATCATACAGGGATGTTGCGAGGCACTATAACATTACTTGATAAGGACAAAGGGGAATTACAAATTGAAGCCGCTTATGGTCTTTCCAATGAGGAATCAGAACGCGGTGTTTATAAAGTTGGAGAAGGGATTATTGGTAAAGTGGCTCAAATGGGTAGACCTATGGTAGTACCTAAAGTATCCCTCGAACCTATGTTCCTTAACAAAACAGGTTCGAGAAAAAATCTGCAAAAAGAGGAAGTATCTTATATCTGCGTTCCTATTAAAGTTGAAAATCTAGTTTTAGGCACTTTAAGTGCTGACCGAATTTATTCTGATGATGTGTCGTTAGATGAAGACCTTCGGGTCCTAACAATTATTGCGTCTATGATTGCACGGGCAGTTCGATTAAGAATGAAAAATGAACAGGAGAGGAAAACACTACTGCTCGAAAATACACGACTTCAAGAGGAATTGAAAAGGAGGTTTCATCCTTCAAACATGATTGGCAGTTCGGGTGTTATGCAACAAGTGTATAATTTAATTCAACAGGTGTCCATGACAGATGCTACGGTTCTTATTCGTGGTGAAAGTGGAACAGGAAAAGAATTAGTTGCATACGCAATACATTTTAATAGTCATAGGGCAACCGGTCCTTTCATAAAAGTAAATTGTGCAGCCTTACCTGAATCAGTTGTTGAGAGTGAATTGTTCGGGCATGAACGAGGTGCCTTTACAGGTGCCTATCAACAAAGAAAAGGTAGGTTTGAAATGGCTCATGGTGGAACTATATTTTTAGATGAAATTGGCGATTTACCCCTGACCATTCAAGCAAAATTGCTTCGTGTCCTACAAGACAAAACATTAGAACGCATTGGTGGCACTGAAACGCTTCGAGTTAATGTTCGTGTGATTACCGCAACCAATCGTGACCTGGAGAAACTGGTCAAAGAGGAAAAGTTCCGGGAAGATTTATATTATCGCTTAAATGTGTTTCCAATATTTATTCCTCCACTTCGCGAACGGAAAACAGATATATTAGAATTAGCCAACTATTTCGTAGAAAAATATAGCCGTGAAAACAACAAGTATGTCCGTCGAATTTCTACCCCTGCAATTGATATGCTTATAAGTTATCACTGGCCCGGAAATGTCCGCGAACTGGAAAACATTATTGAACGTGCTGTAATTTTAACAACTGATGATGTTATACATGGTCATCATTTACCTCCTACCCTCCAAACGGCACAGGCTTCTAATACAGTGATGAAAGGTAAATTAGAAGAAACCCTTGAACGCGTAGAAAGAGAAATGATAATTGAAGCATTAAAAAATACAAAAGGGAACAAAGCAAAAGCAGCTAGGGAATTAGGAATTACAGAGCGAATTATGGGCTTACGCGTAGAAAAACTTGGAATTGACCCAAAACAATATAAACCCCGTTCAGCAAGCCATTCATTAAAATTATAATAAATTGAAAGGTAGATTAATTATGAGTGAATTTAGAGGAACTACAATTATTGCAGTTCGACGCAATGGCACTGTTGCAATTGCCGGTGATGGCCAGGTCACACTGGGCGAAACCATTGTAAAAGGAACGGCAACAAAGATAAGAAAATTATATGGAGGAAAAGTACTTGCTGGCTTTGCTGGTTCCGTTTCGGATGCCTTTGCACTGTTCGAACGATTTGAAGGCAAACTTGAAGAATATCGTGGGAATTTAACCCGCTCAGCAGTTGAGTTGGGAAAATTATGGAGAACAGATAAATACCTAAGACAATTAAATGCAATGCTTATTGTCTGCAATAAAGAAGAATTTTTATTGGTATCAGGAACAGGAGAAATCATAGAACCGGATGACGATATTCTTACTATTGGGTCTGGCTCTGGATTCGCTTTAGCCGCAGCACGCGCCTTGATGAAATATACAAATCTATCAGCAGCAGAAATCGCTACTGAAGCATTAAAACTCGCTTCGCAAATTTGTATATACACAAATGAAAATATAACTGTTGAAACATTATAATTTTTTTATTATTTTTTTGTATTTATATTTTAAAATAATTAATCGTTCTGAAACCTTAATAAATTAAGGTTAAGTTCGTATCTGTCCATTAAAAGTATTAGAGGGATTTTTGAGACATTGTGATAGACGATGTAATATCATTTCTTTTGTAGAGGTAGATAGTAATTTAACTTATTTCCATTTATTATATCTGTAACATTGATAATGTTTTTAAACATCCAATCCGATACTTACTAAAATCAAAGAGTCATAGTTTCACTCAGTCGGATTCTAAAGGGTACTGGAAACAGAATAAAAGATGTAAAAACATTTTACCTGCAACAAACAGAATATATGAGCAAAATTATCCCCATATATTGCAAATATTGTAAATATATTCAATTTATCCGACAAAAAGTTGTTAATTTATAAAGTAATTTTTGATAATGAGGGCGAAGAATTTTGCGTCATGGTATTCATAAGCCTTTCTTTTCATCAATTTGATTTTGTTGTTAATTCCTTCTAATCTGCTGGTATGATGAGATGGGGGCAATGGTTAAGAATGCAGTAAGCATATACTTTACCTATAAGTGAAAGTAATGTTCACTTCATTTTATATTACCTAGCAACTTTTCTGAATAAGAACTACAAAGAAAAAGTTTAAAGTAATAGATTGTTATATGGATTTATTTGACAGAAGGAATACAGGTCTGTTAAATTCACCTCTTGTGCAAATCAATTTTACCACTTTTCCCAATTCAGGTTTCCTTGCAACGACCCATTTCCAGTCTTCTTCTCTGATAAGGACAAAAACAAGGGCTTCTTTATTCACAAGAGTATAAAAATCATTAATTTCTCTGTTTATTAACTGTTCAATTTGGTCTAGCATCTGGACTTTTCCCACTTTTTCTGCTTCTTCTCTTATTTTTTGTAATGCAGAATTTATTTGTTCTATTTCTTCTGGTGTAGGTGAAAAGGTATCTTTGAACTTTATCTCTACTGCTTTGCGGGTATATGCCTTATGTATCTCACTAATAACTTTTAAATATTCATAAGGCTCAGATTCGGGTAAGGAGATTTTTCTCAAATCCTTTTCATCGAAAAAGGGATTAATAAAATGTTTGGCATAAAAAGTATATTCTTCCTCCTCGAAACCGAAACTATATGCCTCATATTCAACCTTCTGCTTACTTAAAAGTCTCATAGGTTCACAAAAGTTGCGGACTGACTTTATTGTGTTGACAGAAGGGAAAACAATTAACGCAGTGAAAAATAGGTATAGCGACACATGTTGAGGGATTTGTTTAAGGATAGAACGCACCTGAGAATGTTTGAAAAAGTCAAATAATGTATCAACAATTGCTACAAGTGCTACGACACTAATAATGACCCAGTATGGACTCCATATTCTTGCAAATTCTGTGCATAATACAGCAAATGGGACTATTGCTAAAATGAGGAGAACAACTAACCATAAAATTCGTATTCCTCTTTTCCAGCGTAATGTAGAAGCCTCTTCAAATGATTTCAAACTTAGTGCTGTTAGAATGGCAATTGCAGGGAAAATGGGTAGTAAATATATTGCTCTTTTACCAACGGCGATGGAGAAGAATATAAATGCAGGGATAATCCAGAACAGTAGAAATCGAATCCCTTCACTTTCACTTCGATTTTTCCATACCCACGGGATTATCCATAGCAGGAACAGAGACCAGGGAAACATATCAACAGGCACAGAAATAAGGTAATACCATGGTGGTTGTGGATGAGCAACACCATAGATGAATCTACCCAATGTTTGTTTGAACAAATCGGAACCAATAATATGGCTTGCCTCTCTTTCCAATTGTTCCGCACTTGCCCATCTGGCATAAGCATACCAGACGGCGTATATAATGATAACCGCAGCAAACCCTTCTAACGGATGTATCTTAAAAATTTTCTTTTTTTCTTTCCAATAGAAACTAATAAGAAACAAAACAGGGAAAACAAGTGTGCCTGGTCCCTTGGCAAACAAAGCACCCAACAAGCAGAGATACATCAATATAAGCAGGTTTGTTGACTTTTTCTCTGAGTAATACCATTTATGGAAGCAGTATACAGCACCCAGAAGCAATGCAGTTAGAAGCATATCTATCTGTCCAAATCTTGCTTGCCACCAGACCCGTTGCATGGTCATAAAGATTAGTGCAGAAAGCCATGCCATTCCCCGCCCAGCAATTTTTCTTGCAAGGAGGTAAGTCAATAGAACGGCTGCTACACCACTGAGCACAGACGGCAATCGTGCTGAAACTTCTGATACATCACCAAACGGATAAGAATATATAAGCATTAACCACATAAGTAAAGGTGGTTTTTCAAGATACGGTCTCCCGTTAATATGCGGGACAAGGTGGTTATTTAGCACCTGCATTTCACGGGCTACTTCTGCATATCGAGGTTCGTCTGGCGACCACAGGTCATATCCCCAGATATTTATTCCAAACAACACTACCGCCCACAACGCAAGCAATATTATATCCCTGATATACTTGTTATCTTTATCGTTTTCCATTAGAAAGCCAATTAAAATTGAAGGGTTTTAATTACGAATTAAAAAATCAAGAACTATTATAAACAAATTACATGGCTTTTTAAACTTATTCCTATCCTTGAAATTTTCAGCAAATTTTTGATAAACAAGGATAGATAAAATTACATCTTTAAAAATTATGTTGAGAAAATTTCTATTGTATAGTAAGGTTGTAATGTATCAATCTTTTCAACAGGTTCTTTTGAACCCCATGCAAATAAACTTATTACCATTTTTTGAGGAGTTATATCTACAATTGCAAAACCATCTTTTTCTAATGGTTTAAGTTTTTCTATCATTTTGATAGCGTCAGGCACTCGAAGGGCATTTATTCGATATTTCGAGTGAAATCCAAAATTATCTGTCCCAAGTGGTCCCGTAAGAACGATATGTACTGGATTTGACTGCAGGTCGAGTTCAGCACTATTTGTTATTATTCCATG
>DAOOVZ010000111.1:0-10335 GCA_035370665.1 Candidatus Hydrogenedens sp. | reverse complement strand
GAAGCGACTGATCACTGATTCTATCTACGGCGGCACGGCGGACATTCGAATCCTTTGCCTCAATAGCAATCCTGCTCAGTTTGTCTTGGTCGGAAGTGCGCTGCACGGTTTTCAGGCTTGGTCCACAGCCGGTTAGACTACACAGAATCAGGCACAAAATCGCCGTACTAGACCACACAAGACTGACTCGTTTATTTTCATCCCAAACTTCGCTTGTTTTCGTGAACATGCCCTGCACTCCTCCATAACATAAATTAAAATTATTATATTATGAACTAAATAGAATAAAAGTATACCAAAAATATTATGTTTTGTCAATGTAAGTTTACATGATTTTTATCTTTAATTCGTATTAATTGTTTTTTTATAAGATATAATTATTTTTATTAAATACAGTTTATTTTATAGAAAAATAAAAAGGGGGAGAAATTTCTTGCATTATTAAAATAAGAAAACTCGTGCAGTTCATAACAAACTGCACGAGTGAAAGTATTATGAAGGGATAGTAGTCTTTATCAAGAGGCTCCTGCAATAACTGAAACCATATTCGCTAAATTTGATACTACAGGTGGTGTTCCTGGAATATTATCGTCTGTTAAATTAGTGTCAGCAATATAACGGATAAATTCTACATGTCCATCCATGTATAGGACATTGCAACCGCCGGGAATATGATTGAACAAATCTGCTGCTACACCACCAGCGGAGAAGGTGTCCAACATAATCCAGATAGAACTTTGTGCTTTACTACTTGCACCAGGATTATTTATATCCGTAATCATGAAGCGTTCAATACCTTCTCGTAAGCGGTAAATGGTATTACTTCCGCCATTCCCATAGCCAGCAAACGCTTGTGGGAGTTCAGCATCTTTATCCATGATTCTCATTAGTGCAGTTGGGTCTGTACCACCAACATAATTACCTACCTCAGTGTCGTTGTCTTCATATAATCCCTCCAGAGCACCTGCTATCTGAATGGGAAGTAGAGTGCTTTGGTCAAAACTACCACCTCCTAATAAACTCATCAACACGCCAACAATCATAAAACTACTTGCAGGGGCAGATGCCTTTACATTATCAAACACCCAGCCGAAATAAGCGTAACTTTCATCAATATAATCTGAAAGTTCAATCAAATTTCCATTATGCTCTTCAAGTCTTGTTCGCATTCTACCCGCATCTGGGTCAGATGGACAAATAATGATGTAGGGGTCAGTCAAATACTCAGGATAAAGACAACTTACCTGCGGACCCGCTGCTATGGACTCAGGACCTTCGTTATTGAATGGATTGTAAGTTTGCAGTGGAGGGTATCTTTCTCCTTTGGATTCACCTGAATACATTTTATAGACCAGTCCCCACTGCTTCAAGTTGTTCTGGCAACTGGAACGACGCGCTGCTTCACGAGCACGTGCTAATGCTGGCAATAATATTGCCGCAAGAATACCAATAATGGCTATGACAACCAGCAGTTCAATTAAAGTAAAACCTTGCTTTTTCATAAAAATACTCCTTAAATTAAAATTAAAACATTAATAAATAGAAACACTACTTCATTTTTTTATCTTTTAACTCACCTCCTTTCATTAAATATCAAAATTATTATAATTTATTAACTCAACACACATATAAGTATAACAAAAATACTTGTTCTTGTCAATATAATTTGAGTATTATTATCAAATATAGATATTATTTTATAAAAATGAGGGAAGGAGATGAATCCCTTTTTATGGTTATTCAATAAAATACTCTCATTTATTTGAGGTTGAAAAAAAGGGGGAATAACAATTATAATTATGCTGTTTTGATAGAAAAAAAGCACTCAAAGGAGTTTAATATGGCATTGACTTTTACAAAAGGTAATTTTTCATCAGAAACAAATTCAGGTGTGAGCCTTGTTGATTTTTGGGCAGAGTGGTGTGGACCCTGTCGAATGATGGCTCCTATTATTGATGAATTGTCGAGGGAATTTGAAGGCAAAGCAAAAATTGGGAAAGTAAATGTTGATGAAGAAATAGAATTGGCAGAGCAGTTTGGGGTTTCCAGTATTCCTACTCTTGTGATTATGAAAGATGGTGAAGAAGTGAAAAGGTTTGTAGGCGTAACACAGAAAGCAGTTATTGTCTCTGCTTTGAATTCTTTTCTTTGATAATTTCCATTTATATTTCTATTAACAAAGGCACTTTTTAATTCTATATAAATTAAATAGAGTAAGTGTAAACATATTAATAGTAGGAGTGGTGTAATGAATCCGAAGTCAGTTGCAGTTGTAGGTGCTACCGGTTTGGTCGGTAGAAAGATGATAGAAACTTTAGAGAATAGGAATTTCCCTATTAAATCATTAAAATTCCTTGCCTCTGAGCGTTCACGAGGTAGAAAGTTGCCCTATAAAGGGGAGGAAATTCTGGTTGAGGTTCTGGATGAGAATTCTTTTAAGGGAATCGAGATAGCCCTTTTCAGTGCAGGTGGTAGCACAAGTAAAAAATTTGCACCGATTGCTGCAAAAGATGGTTGTGTCGTAGTTGATAATTCAAGTGCGTGGCGGATGGACCCGGAAGTGCCATTGGTTGTTCCCGAAGTCAATGCACAGGAAATAAAGAAGCACAAAGGAATAATTGCAAATCCGAATTGTTCTACTATTCAAATGGTAGTTGCCTTAAAGCCAATTCATGATGCAGCAAAGATAAAGAGGGTTGTGGTCTCTACTTATCAGGCAGTTTCTGGTGCGGGACAAAAGGCTGTTCAAGAGTTATTAGACCAGATGCGTGCTTATGTTGAAGGTAAACCAATAGAAGTTAAAGTTTTCCCTTATCAGATATTGTTTAATTGTATCCCTCAAATTCCACAGAACGACGCTTTTAATGAGAATGGATATACGACTGAAGAAATGAAGATGGTGAATGAGACAAAGAAAATCATGGGAGACCAGAGTATTCAGGTTACTGCAACTACCGTGCGTGTTCCTGTGATTATCAGTCATAGTGAATCTGTGAATGTGCAGACAGAGAAAAAACTTACCGTTGCGGAAGTCAGGAATTTGTTAGCAAAAGCACCCGGTGTAGTTTTAATGGACGACACAGAAAAGCAATTATATCCGCTTGCAACAATGGCAGCAGGTCGTTGGGAAACCTTTGTCGGAAGGATTCGTGAGGACATTTCTCACCCCAGTGCACTTGACCTCTGGATAGTTGCAGACAATTTACTCAAAGGTGCTGCCTATAACGCCGTCCAGATTGCCGAGTATTTGTAATTGTGACTAATTATTTCTGATAATTTTGGTAAAGAATATTTTTTCAATAGATGATATATAATATTATACAATTTAGGGGCGTATAGAGATACTCTATTTTTGATATAGGCATACGGACACCAATTTAAGAATGTATAGGGTTGTTTAGAAAGTTATTGTATCTTATATATAGATAAAAATATTAGGTGCTCTTAATACCAATTTTATTGCTGTGTTAAATTATTGCAATAATTTTAAGATATATTTTTATATTATAACTGGTGTTACTGCAAAAAGCCTTATAGCACAAAAAGGAAAAAACTTGAACAAAAAATCAATAGATATATTTGTTGGCATGTAACTGTTCTTCGCTGTTTTTTTGTTTATTTTTGACATAGGCAATATTTGATAAAAAGACTTAAATTGACTTTTTGTAATAATGCCAACAGTGTTTTTATATATGTATCGTAAAACAAAAAAATTGGCACTGTTCTATCTATATTCTTATCTCTATATTTTTCTCGGTCTCAGCACACTTATATTTGTTTTCCTCTCTTGATATATACTCTTGCACGCACTCCCCATAGAGGTCGTATA
Source organism: Candidatus Hydrogenedens sp. (assembly GCA_035370665.1). Classification (GTDB taxonomy): domain Bacteria; phylum Hydrogenedentota; class Hydrogenedentia; order Hydrogenedentales; family Hydrogenedentaceae; genus Hydrogenedens. The sequence continues at coordinate 6,506 of DAOOVZ010000111.1, read as the reverse complement.
TTTCTGCTCCAGTTATCTTTACATTGCAAAATTCACCTATCTGTAATGGCTGTTGTGAATGTATCCAGATAATGCCGTCTACTTCAGGTGCCTCTGCATAAGACCTGCCTATCCAAAGTTTTTTTTCTATATCATAATCTTCTACAAGGGCTTTATATTCCTTTCCAATACGGCTTTTATTAAATTCATACGATATTTCTGCCTGTGTTTCCATAAGGATATGATACCGTCGTTCCGCAATCAGTCTGCCTACTTTACGTGGCAAATTCATTGCGGCGGTATCTTCTTCCGGCGAGAAAATGAATGCACCTAATCGTTCAAATCTAATTTGCTCTACTGTTTCCAAGAGTTGCTGGAAAGCCCTATAAGATTCACCCGGAAAAGCCAGTATGACCGTTGTCCGAAGCACCATGTCAGGGGTAGCACTGCGAATGCGTCGTGTAAGGTCCATTATATCTATGTTATATCGTGGTCTATTCATTAATTTTAACAACTTTTTGTCTACATGCTGAATAGGCATATCTAAATAATGCACTATTTTTGGTTCTGTGGCGACAACCTGCAAAAACTTGTTTGTTATACCCGCAGGCAAACTATACAAACAGCGAATCCAGAAATCCCCTTTCAACCGGGCAAGTTCCTTTATCAATTCAGGTAACCCATAACCCTTTTTCAAATCGCGACCATAACAAGTAATGTCCTGAGCAATTAAATTAAGTTCTTTCACTCCGTTATTTAATAGATATTCACCCTCCTGTAATATGATATCCATTGGAAGAGAACGATAGGGACCTTTAATTTTTGGAATAGCACAGAACGAGCACCTATGATTACAGCCATCTGCAATTTTCAAGAAAGAATAGGAACGAGGTGTGATAATCTTTCTACGCATGTATCGCTCAAGATTAACGATAGGTTTTCGTGAACAGTAAAACTTGTCTTTGCGTGGAGTTTCTTCCTCCTGCACATATCGTATCAATGTTTCCAACTGACCCACACCTACAAGCCCATCAATCTCCGGAAACTTCTTCCATACTTCATTCGGATATCGTTGAACCAGGCAACCAAAAACATAGAACTTTCGGGGATTAGCCCTTGTCCTCTTACTTTCTGCTATTTCAGCAATAGCATCAATGGACTGCTTCTTGGCGTCCAGTATAAAGCCACAGGTATTCAATATAATTACATCAAACTCTTCATCAGGATTAAAATATTCTAATGCGACGACCTCATACCCTAAATCTTCTAATGAGCCTGCCACATACTCATTATCTACTGTGTTTTTATCACACCCCAGAGTAAGAATGCCCACTCTTTTTATCTTCTTTTCTGATGTCATAATTTTTATTCTGCCTAAAATTTTGTGAGATACACTTTTATTGACAAATTCTGATTTATTTTTTTAAATCTTATATTAACATGAAACATTCTGTTAATTTACAAAATTACTTAAAAACATATAGAGTTGTCATTATCTCAAATGTGCCTTTGTTATTCTCAACATATCCTTTATATGGTATATATGGATTAGTGGACAGATTTTGTCGCTTCTACTAATGGTTTTATATATTGTATAAAGTATTTTTCCCATTTAGGATTATTGATGTGCTCGTTCAGGTATCGAACAAATGCAGAGCCAACTATAACGCCATCTGACACAGAGGCAACAAATGAAGCATGTTCAGGTTTTGAAATGCCAAAACCTACGAGCACGGGCAAGTCTGTATATTTTTTAATTTTAGCCACATTTTGGGATAGGTCTGTTGCAATGTTGTTCTTTTCACCAGTGACTCCTAAACGGGATACATAGTAAACGAAGCCAGAACATTTTTGAACAATGTTTTTAATCCGTTTTTCCGGGCTATTCGGTGCAATTAGAAACACAGTGGATAGATTGTTTTTTTGTGCCTCTTCTTTGTATGTATCGGCTTCTTCTATGGGTAAATCCACACAGAGAATTCCATCTACACCTGCTCGAGCCGCTTTCTGTAAAAATGCAGGAATACCCTGAACAAGAATAGGATTGAAGTAGGAAAACAGAAGAATAGGTAATTCCGTTTTCTTCCTTACATTAGAAATCCATTCTAAAACTTTTGGTGGAGTGGTCCCTTGTTGTAATGCGTGTGAAGAGGCTGCTTGAATAACTGGACCATCACCAACCGGGTCTGAAAAGGGCAAGCCAACTTCAACAATGTCAACTCCTGCTTCATCTAAAGTAAGAATAATATTTTCAAAATACTGTGGTGAAGGATGTCCAGCCGTAATAAATGCTACAAAAGCCTTCTCATTCCTTTTTTTTAAGTCATTAAATCTATTTTCAATTCTGTTCATGTTTATTTGTCCAATTTGATAAATTTCAAAACTTGTTCCACATCTTTATCACCACGACCCGAAAGGTTGACTAAAATTATCTGGTCAGACTTCTGCTGTGGTGCTTCTTTTATGACATACGCAAGGGCATGAGCACTTTCCAATGCAGGGAGAATCCCCTCTAATCTTGCACATAATTGAAAGGCTTCCAATACCTCGTTATCCATTGCGTAGGTATACTCTACTCTATCAATAGAATGTAGCCAGGCATGTTCCGGACCTACGCTGGCATAGTCCAATCCTGCGGATATGCTATGGGTGCTGCCAATTTGACCGAACTCGTCTTGTAATACATAACTCTGTGCACCATGAAGCATTCCAAAAGTCCCACCAGCAAACCGTGCTGCGTGCATACCGGGAACCAATCCCTTTCCACCTGCTTCAACGCCGACCATCTTAATATCTTTATCATTCAGAAATTCATAGAACAATCCAATTGAATTACTACCTCCGCCTACACATGCAACCAGCATATTCGGCAACCTTCCAGCCTGTTGTAAAATTTGTTGTTTTGCTTCAATGCCAATAATTTTTTGGAACTCACGACACATCCAGGGGAAAGGATGTGGACCATGAACCGTTCCTAAAACATAATGGGTATCCTTTACATTAAGGGACCAATCGCGTAAGGCTTCGTTAATAGCATCTTTTAATGTTTTGCTGCCTGAATCTACACCTATAACTTTTGCACCCAAAAGTTGCATACGAAACACATTTAGCCGTTGCCGTTCAATGTCCTCTGTCCCCATATAGATACAGCATTCCAGACCTAATAAAGCGGCAGCAGTTGCCGTTGCGACGCCATGTTGCCCTGCACCTGTTTCCGCAATTACCCGCGTTTTGCCCATTCGCTTCGTCAATAAGCATTGCCCTAAGGCATTATTAATCTTGTGTGCGCCAGTATGAGCCAGGTCCTCACGCTTAAGGTAGATTTGTGCACCGCCTAAATGTTCAGTCATTCGTTGTGCAAAATACAGAGGGGTAGGTCTACCAATATAGTTCTGTGCATAATATTGAAAAGTCTTTTGGAATTCGGTATCTGCCCATGCAGAACGAAAGGCTTGCTCCAACTCTTCAAGGGCTGTGAAAAGAGTCTCTGGCACAAAACGACCGCCAAATTCCCCAAATCTGCCTTTATCATTGGGATAAGGCGTTTTTTGCTCTGTAAATGAATTCTCTGACAAGGTTTTCATCCTTCTTTCCCGGATATTGTTCTACCCCTGTGGACACATCAACCGCATAGGGCTGAACTGTTTTAATGGCTTCTATAACATTATCTATATTTAACCCACCTGCAAGAATAATTGGTTTTCCTGTTTCAACTGCTTCTCTGGCTTTATCCCAGTTGCAAACAGAGCCTGTGCCGCCGTGTGCTTGTTCCATTTTCACATCAAGCAGATATCCACGCACTTTATACGCAAGTAATTGTTGAAGTGAAAATTTTTCATCAACTCCAAAAACCTTTATAATAGACTGACCTACAGGTATATCTTCAGGTGACTCTTCACCGCACATCTGGATATAGTCGAAGTAAGTTAGATATTGCACCCACTTTCCCATAGGTTCATTTACAACGACTGCGACAGTTGTTACAAAAGGAGGTATTACCTCTAATATCTCTATGGCTTCTTCAAAGGGGACATAACGATTGCGGACTTTTGCCTCTGGAGCCAGAACGATACCAATAGCATCTGCTCCATATTCGCAGACCATTATGGCATCTTCTTTATTTGTTATTCCACAAATTTTAACCTTCATTAAATTAGTGCACCTTTCCCTAAAAGCCATGGGATAAACTGTTCTGGGTTTCGGCTATGTAGAACCGATTCACCAATTAAAAATGCTTGAACACCTAATTCGTAAAATCTTTGTATAGTTTGAGGCTGGCTAATCCCACTTTCACTAACTACAATATAATCGTCAGGAACAATTTTTTTCAACCGAATTGTAGTTTCCATATCAACGATAAGGTTATCCAAATCCCGATTGTTAATCCCTATAACTTTTGCATTTGCGTTTATAGCCTGTTCAACTTCTTTCTCATTATGAACCTCTACCAACGGCTCTATTCCTAATTCACGGCATAAATTTATATAATCCTTTAATTGTTCTTTTGAGAGGATTCGCACAATAAGTAAAAGAGAATCTGCATTGGAAACACGCGATTCATAAATCTGATACTCATCAATAACAAATTCCTTTCGTAAACAGGGAATAGATACAGATTCATGAACCTGTTGTAAATCTTCTAAACTGCCGTGAAAGAATCGAGTATCAGTTAAAACAGAAATAGCAGAGGCTCCTGCTTTTTCATATCGTTGTGCCAACTCTGACGGCTTCAAATCTTCCCAGATAGGTCCACGCGAAGGTGAGTGCCGTTTTATCTCTGTAATAATAGAAGGTTCTCTTGGCATTAAAGCATAAATAAAATCCCGAGTCGGTGTCGAGTACTTTATTTCTTCCAAAAGCAAGGAAATTGGTTTCCTCTGCTTTGCTTGTTCCACCTCCATTATTTTGGCTTCAACAATTTTATCCAATATCATTAAAAAATCCCCTTTTGCATAAGAAATATACAAAGTATGATTATATCCCATATTATAGTTAAAAGGCATATTTGAAGGCTTATCTGTTATTACTTTGCTTATAAAAATTTATTTTTAAAGAACAGATTAATCATTATAGTTGCTCAAAAGACTATGAAATTGATAAACTTATTTTCAAGAAACAATGACAGGGATTAATATTTTTTGGAAAGGGCTATATTGAACAAGAAAGATAAAAATATAGACCAATACTCTCCTGAATTTGAGCAGGAGGTTTTGAAATATATTGACCTGATTTTTGGTGTTGCTTTTCAACTTACTCGGAATCGTGAAGATGCAGAAGATTTGACGCAAAATACACTGGTTAAGGTATTTCGATTCTATAAGCAGTTTGAAAAAGGCACTAATTTAAAGGCATGGCTGCTTACTATTCTCCGCAATACCTTTATTAATGACTACCGTAAAAAGTCTAAAGAACCGACAAAGGTAGAATTAATTGGGAATGAGCCTGCAAAGAGTTCTGCGCCAGATAGCAAAGTTCCCGGAATTATAGTGAAACCTCAGGAGTATGAAAATCTGCTTGAACTTTTAGATGAGCCTGTTCGGAAAGCAATTGATTCATTGCCTCCCGAATTTAAAGAAGCGATAATTATGTATGATTTGCAGGATTACTCTTATAAGGAGATTTCAGAAATAAAGAATTGCCCGATTGGGACTGTCATGTCTCGCATTTTCCGTGGAAGAAAATTGCTCAGAGAATTTCTTGAAAAAGATAAGAACACTGATAATGCTGTTCCGCCTCTGTCCAAGAAGGTAAAGAAAGGACAGCATTCTATCATTTAGTTCGGTTTAATTTAATTTACTTTGAGAATTTCTGTTTATCCTCGTCTGCCATAAGCCAATTTCCAGCCATTGTTATATTCGCAACCGACTAGAGCATCTGCTTGAGGATTATTTGTCACCTTTTCAGTCACAGGGTCCCAGTGCACTTCTGCCTGAGTTCGATAGGCAAGGTTTCCCAGATGTGCAACCGTGGAAACGAAATGTGCCAATTCAATATTTTCTACTGGTTGTTCATGGCTTTTTACACAATCGAGGAAATTACGGACATGCGGAGGGCGTGGGTCTTTTCCGGGTTCACCTACAAGTTTTTCCAGATTTTTCTTTTTTGGTTCAGGAATAACTTCCCAACCGCCATCATCTATGACCAATGTCCCTTCAGAGCCACAGAAAAGCATGCCATGTGGTTTGCCATTAGGTCCAATTCCGCCTAACATTTGTTGTTCGAAAACAAGGTTATAAGAAGGGAATTCATACAAAGCGACTTGAGTATCTGGGGTTTCTGAATTATCATCTGCAATAAATTTACCGCCCATAGAACTAACTCGTTTGGGCATATCCATACCCATTCCCCACAGGCAAATGTTAAGTAAATGCACTCCCCAATCTGTCATCAGTCCACCTGCATAGTCCCAGAACCAGCGGAAGTTGAAATGAAAACGATTTTTATTGAAGGGCCGTTTTGGAGCCGGTCCCAGCCACATATCATAGTCAACCCCAGCAGGAGGGTCGCTGTCTGGCGGATTCCCAATG
>DAOOVZ010000110.1:0-10378 GCA_035370665.1 Candidatus Hydrogenedens sp. | reverse complement strand
CGGCAACTGCCTTGACTTCATCTGTCACAGGTGTGTGTTCAAACATCTTTTCCATAGTCTCACGTGGGACATGACGGATTTTTGTGCCAAAGCGTTCTAATGTTTCATCTTTGCGTTCTTCTCCATGGACTACCAATATTCGTGAATTTTCTAATTGTTTTTTTGCACGCACCATACGGAGTGCTTGTTCGAGGCAACTTGTATCCAGTGTAGAGAGTAGACATACACCCTCACGACGGGCAAAATCATAAACCTGTGTCGTGAATACTGTCCCCACTGGCGACCATACAATCATGGGAATTTTTGCAGAACGAATTTTATCTACCCTTCCCCATTCGTTCAAATGTTGGACATGTATAAGAATTGCATCGGGTTTCTCCGCAGTCATCTGTTGGATAAATTTATCCAGAGCAGCATCGTCTTCAATAGGATTGGGTAATATATCTAATTGGATGCCAACTTTGTTCGCGGCATTGGCAAATGCCTGCTCATATTCTTTTCTGTGCCCTTCTAAATCATAAGCAGTCCCGGGCCAACCTAACCAATATGGAGGTTTCTCTCGAATAACTACGCTTACAATACGAACCGCAGGTTTGGGACGAAAATCTCCTAAATTTATAGGTTGATTAAATTCACTTTCCGTAGGAAACTCCATTTGAGCCCTGGCTAACAGCGGAACGGTTAAACCTGCCACAGCGCTCGAAGCAAGAAAACATCTCCGAGAGATACCACAGCAATTACAATTGGAAGTGTGTTTATGTTGTGATTCCATTTCTTTGACTCCTAAAATAATGATATGGGATTTTTGTTTTAAATTTTAATGTATAATTTAACATATTTTTAATCACAAATAAAACCAACAACATCTTAATCTACTAAAATATTATAATCGCATTGTTGATTTTATTTTTATTGAAATAACAAGGATGTAAGGTCACTACAACTTTCAATTGTTGTTTTATCCTTCCATGGGTAGCATAGGATTTGCTTGTGCTGGAGAATGAATAACCTTTACGCCATATAACTGACAGAAGTTCTTCACATCTCTGCGATGATTGCCATAAAACACAACTTGATGGAAACCAAGCACATCCTTTGCTTCTTCTATGTTATCCATCTTGATAGAAAAGTTTGTTCTACATCCACCTGCCGGTGGCGTGTTAATGTTTTCTGTCACTGTTCCAGTATCAAGGATAAGTTCATTCGGATTATTAAAACGGACAAGGGTAACGGGCTGTCCAACTTTCCACAAAACCTGTAATGAAACACCTATATTCGATTCAGAATGAGAACGCAATACAAATGGCTCTGATTTTTTATCAAATCCGTTAAGTTTTGTGCCACATACGCAATGTGCTGTGATTAACTCATTTTTTACTGTTTCTGGAACAGGGTCATTCATAAAACCAGGCTTGTCGAAAAGATAACTTGTCAACATAAGCGAGTAAGCACCAAATATGTCAGCCTCACAACCATAAGTCACGCCTTCATCCTGGAAAATACATGCACCCATACATGGTGGCGTAGGAACTTTCTTCATGGTGACCATACCAAGACAGTCTGTCGTTATAGCATTTGCTTCTTCTATACGCAATAGGTGTTTAGCGGCTACATAACTGCGAGCCGCATTAATTAGGTCGTCATCGGTAGGTTCGACTACTTTCTGTGCTTTCTTTTTCATATCATCGGCAACTGCCTTGACTTCATCTGTCACAGGTGTGTGTTCAAACATCTTTTCCATTATCTCGCGTGGGACATGACGGACTTTTGTGCCAAAGCGTTCTAATGTTTCATCTTTCCTCTCTTCGCCATGGACTACTAGTATTCGTGAATTTTCTAATTGTTTTTTTGCACGCACCATACGAAGTGCCTGTTCGAGGCAACTTGTATCCAGTGTAGAGAGCAAACATACACCCTCGCGGCGGGCAAAATCATAAACCTGCGTCGTAAATACTGTTCCTACTGGTGCCCACACAATCATTGGAATCTTTAGGGAACGAATTTTCTCTATCTTTTTCCAAACTTTCCTACGCTGGACATGGACAAGAAGTGCATCGGGTTTCTCCGCGGTCATCTGTTGGATAAATTTATCCAGGGCTGCATCGTCTTCAATAGGATTGGGTAATATATCTAATTGAATGCCAACTTTGTTCGCAGCGTTCGTAAATGCCTGTTCATATTCTTTGCGATGTCCTTCTACATCATACGAAGTCCCGGGCCAACCTAACCAATACGGAGGTTTCTCTCGAATAACTACGCTTACAATACGAACCGCAGGTTTGGGACGAAAATCTCCTAAATTTATAGGTTGATTAAATTCACTTTCCGTAGGAAACTCCATTTGAGCCCTGGCTAACAGCGGAACGGTTAAACCTGCCACAGCGCTCGAAGCAAGAAAACATCTCCGAGAGATACCACGGCAATTACAATTGGAAGTGTGTTTATACTGTTGTTCCATTTATTTAAATCTCCATATATACTTTGAGGTATGTTTTTTGATATGATATTTTAACTTTTAACAGATAATTTAACATATTTTAAATTTAAAACAAATTTAAATAGAAGACAATTTTTTTAATAAAGTTAGACTATAAATATGGAGTTATATATATGTATAAGATTTTTAAATTCAAAGTAGTGCCTAATCTCCCAGAAAGGCTAAAAAAACTTTTGGAAATTGCAAACAATCTCTGGTGGTGTTGGGACCCGGAAGCCATAGATTTGTTTTTCCGTATGGACCATAATCTCTGGGTAGAATGTGGTCAGAATCCTCGTTTGATGTTAGGAAAGATTAAACAAAAAAAGTTAAATGAATTGGCAAAGAACGATAGTTTTCTGTCACATATAGAGCGGGTATATTCGCGATTACAAGATTACATGAATACGAATACCTACTTCGAGCGTAATGTTGATGCACCTAAGGAGATGTGTATCCTTTACATGTCAGCAGAATTTGGGGTTCATGAAAGTATAAATATTTATTCAGGAGGTTTAGGTATTCTCGCAGGTGACCATTTGAAAGCGGCGAGCGATTTAGGAATGCCATTGATAGGTTTTGGACTGCTTTACAGTGAGGGTTACTTTCGACAGTATCTCAATCCTGATGGTTGGCAACAGGAACTATACCCCCCGAACGATTTCTATAATATGCCTATAGAAAAGGTGCGGAATGAGAATAATGAGCCTTTAGTTATTGAGGTGGAGTATCCAGGTCGTGTGGTCAAAGCATACATCTGGAAATTTCAAGTAGGTCGTGTTCCTCTCTACTTATTAGATACAGACCATGAAGAAAATTCACCTGCTGACCGTTCAATTACGGGACAGTTATATGGTGGAGACCGTGAAACGCGTATTAAACAGGAAATTATGTTAGGTATGGGAAGTGTTATCGCTGCTCATGCATTAAAACTTCGTCCTACTATCTATCATCTTAACGAGGGACATGCTTCGTTTATGGTACTCCAACGAATTAAGGAATTGGTCATTAACGAGAAACTATCATTTGCTCATGCAGCTGAAACAGTCAAAGCAGGTAGTTATTTTACAACGCATACACCTGTTCCTGCGGGCAATGATATGTTTGACCCGAGTTTAATTGAACGCTATTTTGGCAAATATTGTCAGGATGTCGGCATTAATTTGCATGATTTCCTTGCATTAGGAAGACAAGACCCAAATGATAGCCGTGAGCCATTTTGCATGACTGTTCTTGCATTGAAACTATGTGCCGGTGCAAATGGTGTCAGCAAATTACACGGCATTGTATCCCGTGAAATGTGGTCAAGGGTGTGGAAAGATTTACCAACTCATGAGATTCCAATCACCTCTGTCACAAATGGTATCCATAGTCGCTCCTGGATTTCAAGAGATTTAGCCGACCTTTATAACCGCTATTTAGGTCCAGGCTGGTTAAATAATCCTGAAGACCATTCTATATGGGAGCAGGTAGAGGAAATACCGGATACTGAACTCTGGCGAACACATGAAAGGAGACGAGAACGACTGGTAGACTTTGCACGTCGCAAATTAACCAAACAATTGAAAAGTCAGGGAGCCACTCCTTCAAATATACTTGCAGCAAGTGAATGTTTAGACCCTGAATGTTTGACCATAGGCTTTGCAAGAAGATTCGCTACTTATAAACGAATAACACTTTTACTCCAGGACCCTGCAAGATTAAAACGCATATTATTAAATAACAAGATGCCTGTCCAATTAATTATAGCAGGGAAGGCACATCCGCAAGATATTCAAGGGAAAGAACTTATTCGGCAAATTATTCATTTTGCGATGGAGACTGAAGTGCGGAATCATGTCATCTTTTTAGAAGATTATGATATTAATGTGGCTCGCTATATGGTTCAAGGAGTGGACTGTTGGCTAAATACACCCCGGAGACCTATGGAAGCCAGTGGCACCAGCGGAATGAAGGCTGCTGCTAACGGTGCCTTAAATATTAGCATTCCCGATGGATGGTGGTGTGAAGCCATGGAAATGGGACCAAACGGCTGGACTATTGGCAAGGGCGAAACCTATGAGTCAACAGAAGAACAAGATAAAGTTGAAAGTTCCGCATTATACGAAATATTAGAACAGGAAGTTGCCCCGATGTTTTACGAGAGAGGAACTGACGACTTGCCTCGTGAATGGATACGGAGAATGAAGTTCGCCATACGAACAATATGCCCTGTATTCAATACATATAGAATGGTTCAGGAATATGCTTCGAAAGCCTATATTCCTCTATCTATTCGACGCATTGCCTTTCGTAAAGAGAATCGTAAGTTTCCTGCCGAATTAGCCGAATGGAAGAATAAAGTGCGTTCTGTATGGAATAATGTTCATTTTGTTCGAGTTGAATCTATGATACAAGGTGATATACCTGTCGGCACAAATATTCCTATCGAGGCTGATATCTATCTCGACTCTCTTACAGAAAAAGATGTCCTTGTAGAAGGGTATACCGGAAATATAAGTCCTGATGAGAAAATTCAGGAAGGACGCGCCGAACTCATGGAGTTTGAAAAAAAAATTGACGAGCATATATATCGCTTTAGAGGGCTTATTCCTTGTGAAGAAACGGGTCTCTGTGGATACTCTGTTCGAGTGTTTCCTTATCACCCGAACCTGGCAAATAAATTCGAAGTTGGATTGGTTACATGGGCATAATATTTATATCACATTTATATAACTAAGAAGTGAGGAGTTATTATGAGAATCCCCTTTGATATTCGTGAGTTATTAGAAAAGATGATAAAGGCTATGGCAAGTGATTTACATATAGTTGTTGGTGTTCCACCAGTGATTCGTGTTCATGGAAGATTAGAATACATGTCTGGGTACCCGAGATTAACCAATGATATGACACAAGAATTAATATATTCAGTAATGAATGAAGACCAGATTGCAGAGTTTGAGAAAGAAAAAGAACTGGATATGTCTTTCGGTGTCGAGAGACTTAGCCGTTTCCGTTTAAATGTATATCGAGACCGAGGTTCCGTAGTCGCTGCCTTTCGCGCAATTCCCTATGAGATTTTGAGTTTTGAGCAATTAGGTATACCGAGAGTTGTTGCTGATTTTGCTTACCGTCCATTTGGTCTGGTTCTTGTATGTGGTCCTACTGGTAGTGGGAAATCCACAACTCTGGCTGCTTTAATTGATAAAATCAATGTAGAACGAGATGTGCATATTATTACCATTGAAGACCCAATAGAATATCTACACTCTCACCGCAGGTCTATTATTAACCAGCGTGAGGTCAATGTTGATACAAAAAGTTTCGCAAATGCCTTGAAACGAGTCCTTCGGCAGGACCCTGATGTTATCCTGATTGGTGAAATGCGTGATACAGAAACCATACAAGCTGCATTGACCGTATCAGAAACAGGGCATCTTACATTTGCTACTCTTCACACAAACGACGCAGTCCAAACAATTAATCGTATAGTTGATGTGTTTCCACAAGAACAACAGGACCAGGTGCGAACACAACTCTCCTTCGTGCTTGAAGGTGTTGTAATACAACAACTACTTCCCCGTGTAGATGGGCAAGGTCGTGTTCTCGCTACTGAAGTAATGGTTCTTAACTCTGCTATTCGTTCACTTATCCGTTCCCAAAAATTAGAACAGATTCCTTCTATGATTGAGATAGGCAAAGGCGAGGGAATGATGACAATGAACCAATCTCTATACCGCATATTACGAAGGGGACTTATTACAAAAGACATGGCTTTTAAGCATACTTCTAATCCGGAAGGTTTGCTAAACCTTATTGAACGAGGAGGTGTAACGGGGTGAAATCCCCTAACAAAGTTTTATATGTTGGACAAGTATATGAAGGACCCGTTCAGTGGTTATGGATTGTTGGTATTAGTAGAATTTTCGTTTTATTCATTGTTACGGCAAGTTTCTATTTTTATCTGACCAAACCATTTTTCCATTTCTTTTTCCCCATCTATACCATCGCTTTAATATTAAGTATCTGGCATTTATATGAACTAAAAAAGGGTTATCATCAACTCCATTTCTTATTATGGGCTCAGATGTTCGTAGATTTTGGTGTAGTTTGTGCTACCATAGGGATTACCGAAGGATATACCAGTTCCTTTACATTTCTCCTCGTTGTAGTTATTATGGAAGCAGGTTTCCTTTTAGGTATTTATCAGGGATTCATTTTTGCTATCTTTTCTATTCTGTTCATGGGCTTGCAATTCGTTTTAGACCGCGATTTTAGCCTATCCTCTCTTCAACACTGGTATTCCTTCCTTATACAATCAATGTCTTTTATATTTACAGGATTTATTAGTGGATATTGGAATCAACGAGTATCTATCTTGAAGCAGTTTCAACAGAACATTTTGAATAATATGAGCAGTGGCTTTTTAATTACTGATGATAATGGCATTGTTCAAAGTATCAATCGTGCAGGCTGTCGTATTTTTGAAGTAGAGGAAAATGATGTTATTGGAAAACATGTAGAAGAAATTATCAAAACTGTCCCCGATTTTGAGTGCCCTATCATAACAGCACTGCGAATGAATCGAGATTTTTCCAGTTATGAATTCCATGTATACACACCCACCGGGAAACAAAAACTCATTGGACTAACCACTAATCGGATACTTGACCGAAAGGGAAGAGTCGTTTCACTTATTGCCTCGTGCACAGACCTCAGTGAATTAGACCGAATCCGTCAAGATTTGCGACGACATGACCGACTCGTCGCAATTGGAGAACAGTTATCCGGTTTAGCCCATGAAATAAGGAATCCAGTCGCTTCTATTCGTAGTGCTGTGGCTGAACTTCAAAAGAATATGGATAGCCCTGAGATGCTCAATCGCTTATCATCTATTGCCGTCAAGGAATGTGACCGATTAAATTATATCATTATTTCATTCCTGGACTTTGCCCGCGAACCATCTCAAACAAAAGAAGTCATCTTATTGCCCGAACTATTAACAGACTTTGTTAGACAATTTAAACAGAACTCGCAAAAGGCGGCAAATTATGAAGTGGAACTAAAAATAGACCCTCATGCACAAAATTGCAAAATCAGAGGTGATAAAGAACAACTTCTTCTAGTTTTCCAGAATCTGGCTCAAAATGCAGTAGAAGCAATGGGAAAAGGTGGTAAACTGACCATATTTGTAACATGCATAGCAGAAAAAGGACCTATAGAAATCCATTTCAAAGATGAGGGAATAGGAATTCCACCTGACAAGGTTACCCGCATCTTCGAACCGTTCTATACAGAAAAAAAATATGGAATTGGAATGGGGCTCACCATTAGTTTACGTATTGTCTCTGCACATGACGGGACTATTCGTGTGGCTTCCAATCCTAAAAAAGGAACAACAATGATAGTGCAACTTCCTCATTTTGTAAAACAGGACTAAACTTTAACCATAATATAAATATAGCAATTGTTGAGGACACTATTTATGCTGACAAATAAATATCAAGTGCTGGTCATAGATGATGAAGAAAGTATGAGAGAAATAATGGCAATTATTCTTGAAAGAAGCGGTTTTCTCTGTCAAACAGCAGAAAGCGCTGAGGATGCAATCGTAATTTTAAAGCAGCAATCCTTTGATGCCGTTATAACAGATTTGGTTATGAATAATGACCACCTTGCCGGAATGAAAGTCTTAAAATGGATTAGAGAGAATGCTCCTCAAATTCCAACCATAATGGTTACTGCTTACGGTTCTGTTGAAAATGCTATTGAAGCCATGCAGGCAGGTGCCACAGATTACATACAAAAGCCATTTAAAAGCAATGAAGAAATTTGCTTGCGTGTGAAAAAGGCTATTGAACAACAAAATTTACTTAGAGAAAATGAAGCACTCCGAAAAGAGAGAACCCTGCTTAAACCGTTTGAAGAAATTGTAGGTAATAGTCCAGCAATAAGACAAATTAAAGAAACAATAGCCCGTGTGGCACAACTCCCCAGTACCGTTGCTATTTATGGTGAAAGTGGTGTAGGAAAAGAATTAATTGCCCGTGAAATACATCGTCAGAGCCCACGCACCGATAAACCGTTCCTTGCAATTAACTGTGGCGCTATACCAGAAACATTGCTTGAAAGTGAATTGTTTGGTTATAAACGCGGTGCCTTCACAGGTGCAATAGAAGATAAAGAGGGATTGTTAGTAGTCGCAAATGGAGGAACAGTCTTCTTAGATGAAATTGGAGAAATGCCATTAAACCTGCAAGTGCGACTTTTAAGAGTATTAGATAATAATTTAGTTACTCCGGTAGGTGGAACTGCTGAAGTAAAAGTCAATATTCGAATCATCTCTGCTACAAATAAAAATCTGGAAGAAATGATTGAAAAAAAACAGTTTCGAGAAGACCTCTTCTTCCGATTAAATGTTATCCCTATTACCGTTCCACCTTTACGCGAACGGAAAGAGGATATTCCTCCATTGATACAACATTTCCTTAAAATCCACTCATCTCGAATGGGCTTACCAACTCCTACCATTGCACCCGAAGTGGAAAAAGCATTTATGGAATATTCCTGGCCAGGGAACATTCGTGAACTATCCAATATAATTGAACGAATCCTCGCTCTATGTCATGAACCAAGAATTGACCTGTCTCATGTCCCTGAATCTTTACTAAATACCGGAAAGAATATGACAATCCCAAAAAGATTAAAAGAATTAGAAACTATGGAATTACCTTTTGAAGGAATTCAATTAGAAAACTTCATGGAGAATCTGGAAAAAAATCTTATTGAACGGGCTCTTGTTCATGCAAAATATTCTCAAAAGAAAGCCGCTCAAATATTAGGATTGACACCTCGTTCACTTCGTTATCGCCTCCAAAAATACAAATTAATTAGTGATACAGATGAAGATATAGATGAAGAGTAAGACAAAATCATAAATTCAGAGTAAAAAATATAATGGACCAGGGACAAGAAGGGAAAAGCATAAGCATTATTGACTTATTCCCTTTAATTGCGGACAAAAAACTGATGTTATCTGAACAATTTATACCCTGGAATAACGGCTTTATCCAAGGCGTATATCGAAAACTTACCTTTACACGAGGTTCATTATTGGGTGAAATATCAAAGTACCATTTTGAAGACTATATCATCTGGAAATACCAATATCCTGATGATTTTGACAGAATCCGCAAAAAATGGGGAGGCAAACCAGACACTTTTCTATCACGATTTGTTTTTCTTCATCCTACTTTTCCCTTCAAATATCAACGAAAATCTATTTGGTTAGGACTTCGTGGATATATAGACCTTATCATTTGTCCCTTCCCCATTTCAGAACAGGACTTTTACCCAAAAGAGATTTATGACCTCATTCCATTTTTTGAAATTAATAAAGCAAACCAATCAGAGAACATTTAAACTTGAAATTCTTGATAAAAATAAATAATATGAATAACAAATAAATTAATAATATGCTTTTTATAAAATTAAAATAAAGGAGTATCAAAATGATTATTGGAGTTCCAAAAGAAATTAAAACGGGTGAAAAAAGAGTCGGTATCGTTCCTTCTGGTGTATCCGCATTTGTAGCACATGGGCATAAAGTCCTTGTTGAAAAAGGGGCAGGATTAGGAAGTGGAATTTCAGATGAAGATTATCGGAAAGCCGGTGCAAAAATTATATCTTCTGCACAACAAATCTGGGAACAAACCGACATGATTATTAAAGTAAAAGAACCATTAGAGAATGAGATTCAGATGTGTCGTTCAGGACAGATTTTGTATACCTATCTTCATTTAGCCTCAAATGAAGCCTTAACTCGTGGTCTATTAAAGCAACAAATTATTGGGGTAGCATACGAAACGATACAATTGGAAGACGGTTCACTTCCTTTATTAACACCCATGAGTGAAGTTGCAG
>DAOOVZ010000109.1:0-10467 GCA_035370665.1 Candidatus Hydrogenedens sp. | reverse complement strand
CGAAGTTGTTCAACTTCTTTATTTTTCTGCTCCGAGACAATTACTAATTCTCTTTGTATCTTTTCTAATTCTTCCTGTAAAGAGAGATTACTATTTAAAGTCTCGTTATATTTCTCGTTAGCCTCTTCAAATTGTTGTTTCAATTTTTCATATTCATCTTTAGTGCGATTTATCTCTTTTTCTAAAAGAGTTACTTCCTCATTTCTCTCCACAGCAATTCTATCTTCAATAACTTCTACTTCACCTTCTATTGATTTTTCTTTTATTTTGTCTACTTGGTCACTTAATCTTTCAATGCTTTCCTTTAACTTCTCAATTTCTTCTTCTTTGGCTTTATTTTCATTTATAACCGATTCCAATTCATTTTCTTTTGTTGTAAGTGCATATATTTTTTCATCTAGTAAATTTCTTAGGTTTTCTATTTGTTCTGTTGATTCATTTTTTTCCAGTAATATTCTTTCAAAACTTTTTGTCCAGGAATCTAATTGTTCCTGAAGTAACCTCCAGTTTTCCTCATGTTCCTTCTTTATATTTGAACAAGTAACATATTGATACTTTATTGCACTGTGAAGTTTTAATAAAAATTCTTGATAAGATTTCACAGTTTTTAAGTTCTCCTCAGAAATTTCTGCAAATATCTTTCTCGCTTTCTCCAAATTTCTACTATATTCCTCTGACATATCTAATTTCTCCATGAATATGATATTTAAATTAAACTATCTTTATTCTTAAACAAGATACAATTATATTATAAAATTTTATTATATTAATTATATATCTATTTAACTTATATATGTCAATAATTATTTGTAAAGTTTTATTAATATCTTATTTGTGAGTTTGAATATACAAATGTATCTTTATATAATGATTAATGACGCGAGTTAAAATACTGAGGATATGTAATATGCCTAAAGAAAAGATATTGACAATAGAAGATATATCTGAATTTCTTAAATTGAAGCCCTTAACCGTTAGACAGATGTTCAGAAGTGGGAAATTAAGAGGTTTTAAAATTGGTAAGTCATGGAGAACAACAGAATCTCTTTTTGTTGAAGACTTGAACAAAATCGCAAAAAATTTTGGAGTTCTTATTCAAAAAGAACAAAAGGCAAAATCGGTAGGTAAAAAGAGTGTGCAAAATTTATTTCATGATATAGATATAGAAGATGTCAAAATATCTCCAAAATTATCTCGCAAAAAGAAAAAATATGAAGATAATATAGGTTCTCTCTTTGATATAAGTGAAGACGATGACGAAGATTAATTAAATTAAGTTTTACATATAAAGAAATACCCCAGTATTTATTTTACAAGATACTGGGGTATAATGTTTAATTTTTACTTATTTAGCATGTTTAGATAGATATTCTGCAACACCCTTAAAATCGGGTTTCATTGCATCTTCTCCTTTTTTCCAGTTCGCTGGGCAAACTTCACCATGTTTTTCATAATATTGAATTGCATCAAGGATTCGGATTGCCTCATCAACACTTCTTCCTATCGGTGCATCATTAATTAATAAATGTCGAACAATTAAACCTTTGTCCATAATAAACAGACCTCGCAATGCCACTGCCTCATCAATTAACACACCATAATCTCTTGAAATCTTTTTTGTTAAATCTGAAACTAATGGATACTGGATATTCCCAATTCCTCCTTTCTCTATTGGTGTATTTCTCCATGCCCAGTGAGAATAAGGAGAATCAACTGAAACACCGATAACTTCACAATTTCTGGACTTAAATTCACCTAACTTTTTATTAAATGCCAGAATCTCTGATGGACAAACAAATGTAAAGTCATTAGGATAGAAAAACAACAATACATATTTGCCTTCATATTTTGAAAGTTGAAATTTTTCATCAAAACTACCATCAGACATAACTGCAGTAGCAGTAAAATCCGGGGCTTTCTGTTGGACTTGGACTGAACTCATATTAAATTCCTCCTTGATAAATTTTATGGTTATTTTTTTATTTTGTTGATTGGACAAAACTTTAATTATATATACTTCACAAACAAAAACAGCGTTAATTGATATAACTATTATTGAGTAGTTGGTGTACTTGTTATATCTGCTATAACTAGTGGATTTAATGTTCTCTGTGCTAATTCTTTATCAATCCAATAGATTCCGCCTGGTGCATTTTTTATCATATTAAGTTTTTTCAAAATATCATCTGCATTTGCTTCTTCTTCTACCTGTTCAGTGATGAACCATTCTAAAAATGAACGAGTAGAGCGGTCTCCTTCTTTTTCAGCTAGTTCTTGTAAATTGTTTATACACTCTGTAATATGGCATTCATGTTTATAAACTGCTTCAAAAGCATCTACTGGGTCTTTCCAACTATGTGTTGGCTCTTTAATTTCATACAGTTCTACCTCACCTCCTCGTTCATATATGTAGTTCTCAAACTTCCTTGCATGGAATAATTCTTCTTGCACCTGTATCCGCATCCAATTGGCAAAACCTTTTAGGTTCAACTTCTCAAAGTATGCTCTCATTGAAGTATACAAATAAGCCGAATACAGTTCTTCGTTTATCTGTTTGTTTATTGCCTTTAATACACTGTCTTTAATCATGATAGTCCCCTTTCTTAATTTTTAAGGTTTATAGTTAACTTATACGGACTAAATTGCCAATTATTATAAACTGATTATACACCCAAATTATTCCTATCAAATAGCAAAGTAGAGTTATTTGTTAAAAAAATCTTAAAATATCCTATAAAATTCAAATTGTTCCATCTTATTTAAACAATATGAAAAGGAAAAAATATTGAAATTTCATTTTTCTAAATATCATATCCTAATTCTGGCGTTATTAATCATTATGATAATATTTGACCAGGTTACAAAAATTGCGGCGATCAAATATCTTAGAGGCAGACCAAGTATACATTTCCCTGAATCATGGGCACCTCACGATTTATTTCGGTTCACTTATGCTGAGAACACTGGTGCCTTTCTCAGTCTTGGGAGTCAACTACCAGATTCTCTCCGATTTTGGTTGTTTATTGTGTTGAACTCTGTTGTGCTTTTAATTTTACTTATACTCATATTTTATAAAGAAAATTTACCTCTTATAACAATGATTAGTTTTACTTTAATAATTTCAGGAGGTGTAGGAAATATAATTGACCGTGTTTTTAGAGATGGAAAAGTCATAGATTTTATGAATATGGGTATTGGATTTGGTTCATTTAGTTTAAGAACAGGCATTTTTAATGTTGCTGATTTGGCAATAGTATTTGGGCTTGTATTGCTTATCCTCGGTGAATTTATAGTTTTTGGAACTGCCAATCCCGGGTAAAATTAGTAAAAAATTTTTATTATTATTATCCAAATTTGTGGTATACTTATTGTATAAGTAGAGAGTTACATATAATAGTAGTAATATATGGAGGAAATGACATGATAAGTAAGAAACTTATAAAAATTGTGTTGTTATGTTTGATTTTGATGATTTTTGTTTCGCTTGTAGTAACGCCATCTTACGCTCAGAAAAAAGATGATGATATTATTGGTGCAGATAAAGACCTTGCCACCAAAAAAGGAATTAGTGGCTCATTAGCCACGAAGGAATTTGATAAAAACAAATTACCCGGAAAATGGAAAATTGGATTTGCTTTTGGCTCTGTAATAGCCGCTGTGGCTGTTGTAAAATGGTTATAAACACATTTAGGTAAGCCAGGACCTAATGAAAGCGACCCCGAAAAAGAAAAAAGAGAAGGGGATTTTGGACACACTAGGAAAGAAGGAGGACATATTAAAGAGGAGGATATTTGTTATTGATGATGATGAATATATGATTGAGTATTTTAAAAATTTCCTACCCGAATTGGGTTATAATTTTTACAGCACAACATCCCCAAAAGAAGCGTTATCTATATTAACAAGAGAGCCTTTTGATTTAGCAATTGTAGATTATCTCATGCCTGAAATTGATGGATTAGAGTTATTAAAGAAAGCGAAAGCGAAAAATCCAGATATTGAAATAATAATTATGACAGGATTACAAGATGTAAAAACGGCAATTGAGGCTTTAAGACTCGGTGCCTACGATTATATTACGAAACCATTCTCAATAGAAGAGATAAAAATTGCTATAAAAAGGGCATTAGAACATCATACCTTAATTCTTGAAAATAAAAATTACGAGCAAAAACTTGAGCAAAAAATAAAAGAAGCTACAAAACAACTTGAGAATATAAATAGAGAATTGAGAGAGACAAAAGAGTATCTTGAACAATTACTAAATACTTCTGTTGATGGCATTTTTATTTTAACTCCTAATTTTAAGGTCAGTTATGCGAATCAAGGAGCCTTAAATATATTAAACATTACTGAAAAAGAGATACTAGAAAAAAATCTATCTACATTTTTATCGGGTTCAAAAAAAGAATCAAGATATATCAATCAATTGCTATTTGAAAATGGAATAATTCAAAACTATGAGACAGAACTAATTCGGAAAGATAAAACACAGGTGCCTGTAAATATTTCTTTTTCTCCATTTAAAAAAGATTCCAAACAAATTCATTCTATATTGGCTATTTTTAAGGATATAACGACTCAGAAAAAACTTGAAAGCCAACTTACAGAGATGTCTATTAAAGATGGCTTGACAAATTTATATAACCAGCGATATTTCTATGAGCAATTAGAGTCCGAAATAGAACGGGCGAAACGCCAAAGATACTCTCTTTCTTTGCTACTTTTTGATATTGACCAATTCAAAACATATAATGACCGCTATGGGCACTTAGAAGGGGATAAAGTTTTGAAAGCCGTTGGACAAATTGTTCGTCAATGCACACGAGAACATGTAGATATGGGTTTCCGATATGGTGGAGACGAGTTTACAGTTATTCTACCGGAAACGGATGAGGCTCAGGCAATACGCGTAGCGGACCGTATCCGTGTTTCCTTTGCATCTAAAAAATTTGATAATCTTACTTTATCAATCGGAGTGATTAGTTACAAAGAAATTTTTTCTACAAACACATTTATTAAATTCGCTGATAACTGCATGTATAGTGCTAAATTCTCTGGTGGAAATTGTGTAAAGGTATTTAAAAATAAATAAAGGAATGAAGAATGAATAAAAAAATTAAGATTGGCATTTGTAATGAAATTTTCAAAGAATGGAACGATATGGAACGAACAATGAAATTTGTGAAAGGTCTGGGATACGACGGATTAGAAATAGCCCCATTTACCATATCCAAATATGTAACCGACATTACTCCCGAAACTCGAAAAAAGATTAAAGAGATAGCAGAAAAAACAGATTTGGAAATTATTGGTATCCATTGGGTCTTTGTGGGACCTGAAAATGTATATTTAACTCATCCCGACCCAGAGATAAGAAACTACACAGCACATTATTTGAAAGAGTTAGTAAATTTCTGTGCCGATATTGGTGGAAAGGTTCTTATATTTGGTTCACCACAGCAGAGAAATGTTAGACGCGATGTTACCTACAATCAAGCATTTGAATATGCCCGTGAAGTATTTTCTCAAGCAATGCCCATTTGCGAAATGAGAGATGTTACAATTTGTATGGAACAACTTACCCACTGGGAAACAAATTTTTGCCATACAGTTGAAGAAACAGTTGAACTAATAGAAGCAATAGACCATCCAAAATTCCAGTTATTGCTAGATACAAAAGCCATGGCATTCCTGAAGGAGCCAAGAGAAACAATTATTCGGAAATATGCAAAATATTTAAAGCATTACCATGCAAATGATGAAAATTTATTGGGTCCAGGCATGGGAAAAGTTGATTTTACCCCAATAGTGCAGGCACTGAAAGATATAAACTATACAGGATACATGTCAGTAGAAGTATTTAAATTTGACTTGGGACCTGAAAAAATCGCTACTGAAAGCATTCAATATCTAAAAAAAATATTAACGAATAACTAGTTATCTAAGCCTTAATCATGGAAGATAAAGAGAACAATCCTTTTATTATATTCAAAGATTGGTATGAAGAAGCAAAACAAAAATTAGAATATGAATCTGCTGTCTCTGCTGCGCTGGCAACAGCAGATTATAATAGTTTCCCAGATGTCAGAATGGTCCTCGTTAAACAATGGGATGAAAATGGGTTCATCTTTTATACTAACTATTCAAGCCAAAAAAGTCAACAAATTCAAACAAATCCAAGAGCAGGGTTATGTTTCTATTGGCATGAACTTCACAAACAAATCAGAATCCGTGGCAAGGTAGAAAAGGTAGAGGAAATAATCTCCGACAGATATTTTGAGACGAGAGACAGATTGTCTCAAATTGGTGCATGGGCGTCAAAACAATCTAAAGCACTTGATAGTAGAATAGAATTAGAAAAAAGGGTCGCATATTACCTCACAAAATTTGGATTATCGAAAGTTCCAAGGCCAACTTTCTGGGGTGGTTATAGGCTTATTCCTCTGGAAATAGAATTTTGGATTAAAAGACCTTACCGTCTACACGAAAGAACCCTTTTCATACGAGAAGACATAGGAACATTTAACTGGAAAAAAGAACTATTATTTCCATAATATTATTCTTGATTTCATGAAACTTTTTATAAAAAAATCTGATGGAAATGGTATAATACATGCAAGAATTTAATTACCGTTAATTAAGAAGGATTGAAAATGGCTATTGAAAAAATAAATGAACAAATCCCTTCGACAGAAGAACGATTATTAAAAAGTGCACTACGATTGTTCTCAGAAAAGGGTTATGATGGAACAAGCATACGAGAAATTATTGAAGATGCAGGGGTAACTCGTCCAGTATTATATTACTATTTCCAGAACAAAGAAGATTTATTTAAAAAGTTGGTAGAATCACTTTTCAAGCAACTAACCGAAAAAATGATTCAGATAACGCAAAATTATTCTGACACGATTGGAAGACTTAAAGCCATTATTCGCACTACTTTTGAAATGACAGAAAAAGAGCCACAATCTGTCCGCTTAATTTTACATGTTTATTTTTCTCCAATTCGTTCTGCTCCACCAGTGCGTGGTAGTGAAATGGGTAAGCAAAGATTTAAAATTATAGAATCCATTATGAAAGAAGGATTGGAAAAGGCAGAACTTTCGGGAGGAGATGCTCGTGCTCTAACATTAGTATTTCTCGGCATAATGGATATGCATGTAATGGCGAAATCAGACCGTCCAGAACTTCATCTTACACCTGAATTAGCAGAAGGTCTGGTTGATTTGTTCTTTTATGGAGCCTGCTATAAACTCAATCCACCATTCTCACTCGTCAGTCCCTTTGTTTATGTATAATAAATAATTAATTTTTCCAACTAAAATAATACATACAGGAAATTAAAATGCCAAAGTTGAACATTGCTTTTTTCCGCTCAAATAAAGTAAAAGAATACGATAGCCAACAGGAGAGGGACCATTCTACTAAAATCCTAAAAGGAGCTGAACCATTAGAATTAGGGAATAAGTCAGCAGATGCCGCTTTATTAATGATTCACGGCTTTGCAGGTTGCCCAAATAACTTTGAGGAATTACCGTACCATCTTGCAAAGTTAAATATTTTTATCAACGCTATGTTATTACCTGGACATGGAACAACTCCGTTAGACTTTGAAAAGGTGTCCGCAGATATTCTTCTGGAAGCCGTTGTTGATAAAATAACTGACTTAAAAAAACAATATAAGACAGTCCTTGTTATGGGTCATTCTATGGGCGGGGCATTAGCCACCCTTGCTTATGTTAAAGCCCCGTATGAAGGATTAATCCTTGCAAGTCCCTACTATGGTATCACGCATAATCCTAAACTTATCTTACCATTAGAAAAATGGGCTCGAATCTTCTCACCGTTTGTTCGCTGGGTATATACCCCACCGGAAGAACAACCTATTTCCAACAAGGAAGTAGCCTCAGAAATTATCTCTTATCATTGGATTCCCTCAAAAGCAGGACTTGTGGCTATAGAAATTGCTGAACGTGCAAGAAGAGATTCTATACTGGAACAAATTGCTTGTCCTGTGCTTATAATTCATTCATCCAGAGATAGCGTCGCATGTCCAAAAGCCGTCAAAGAGGTATTTGATAAAATTAAATCAGATAAGAAAGAAATATTATGGCTTGAATCTTCTGACCATGTAATTTTTTGGGATTATGAGAGAGACAAAGTTGAACTAAAAATTACTGAATTTATTCGCCAATTTATAAGATAAAAGGGTATATAACAAAACACACATCAATATTCATTTCTATCTAATCCTTATGTAAAAAGGAAATCATAATGGATAACACTGAAAAACCATTATATGAAAGGACTCTTTTATTATTAGGAAAAGAAAAATTAAAAGAACTAAGAAGTGCACATGTAGCAGTTTTTGGATTAGGAGGAGTAGGTTCCTATGCGTTAGAAGCCCTCGTAAGAGCAGGGGTTGGGACAATTACTATTGTTGATAGCGACTGCGTGGAAGAATCAAATATTAATAGACAACTCCTTGCCAATTATTTAACAGTTGGCAAATACAAAATTGATATAGCAGAAGAACGGATACACAGTATAAATCCGAGTATTGTCATTCATAAATTTGGATTGTTCGTCAACAAAGAAAATCTGCCAGAAATACTTAAAATAGGGTTTCATTTCGCAATTGATGCCATTGACTCAGTTGAATCTAAAATTGATTTATTAACAGAACTCTATCACAATAAAATTGATACAGTTTCCTGCATGGGTGCTGGCATGAAACTCGACCCTTCATGTATTAAGGTCTCAGACATCTCAAAGACACATACCTGCCCATTAGCAAAGATTATTAGGGCAGAATTAAGAGAACGAGGCATTAAAAATGGGATTACATGCGTATTTTCGACAGAACCACCACTGCAAAAACAAATCATTAGCATAACTAATCAATATATGCCATCTAACATCTATTTAAACAAACGGTCTATTGGAAGCATTTCTTATATACCAGGTATTATTGGTCTCACTGCCGCAGGCATTTTAATCCAATATATTATAAATTCATAAAACTAAACCTTATAAAATCATTGTCCTTCTGGAATACCATCATTATTTTCATCATGATAGGTAAGCAAAAATATTTGTGAGAAATCTTTCCCTTCGGAACTGAATAATCTAATTCCATTTTCATCATAAGTTGGAACTGAACGATTGAAAGCAATCATTTTACCATTTCTTGAAGGCACAAGAGCATACGGTTTATTTATTTTATATTGAGGCGTTATATATACTGACTTTCCGAAATATTTTCCTGCTTCTACGCAGGTAGAAACGATAGCACCTTCACTTATTGAAAAGATTGATTTTCCAGATGGGTGCCATCTTAAATTATCTTCAACACCTTCGGGTAGAAATGTTACTTGAATAGGAGCAGGTTCTATTTCGAGAGTATTATCCTCATTCTCTTTCAATTTTATTATAAAAATTTGAGTTTTTCCTGATGGGTCTTTATCAAGATAGGCAATATTTTTGCCATCATTAGAGGCTCGAACAATACTTGAACACTGAACCTTTGTAATTTTATGTATTTTCAATCCCTGAGGGGGTTCTGGATATGTATCACAATCTCCCGAATTTGAGGATTGAATATCTACTTTGTCAGGAATCTCAACTACACATAAATAGTCCACAAATTCATTCCCTTCTTTGATAGTGCCTATAAATGCTCTCTGCTTGCCCTCTGGACCGATCCATGAATCTCCTAATGCTTTTACAAAATCACCTTCGTTTGCTTTATCCATAGGCACGACTTTGACGAGAACTGCAAAGTGATAATTTGCCTCAGGGATAAATTTATCTGTTTGTTCAAAGTATGCAATTGTCCTTCCGTATTGAGGTAGTAACCAATCATCATAAGTGCATCCTATCCTCTTACCGTTGGCAGAATATTCGTGTCTGTGTGTTCCTCCCCTATGTGCTCCGTTTATAATCGGCATATTACAATCTACCATCCTTTTATCTACCCATTCTGTTAAACATTCCTCTCCTTTTAACACCTTTTCCAAATCAATAATTGCACCTCTTCTGTTTGTCTTTGCATATACTTCCTGGTCAACAATAGTTCCATCTAAGTTCTCTATATTAGGTCCATGAATAAACACCAGTTTATACTTCTCTGGATGAAAAGACACTGCACCCACACCGGGAGCCGGTTTCATTCCTAATCTTATCCTTTGTGGCTGATAAGCGATGTATTCCTTGCCTGTATTAATGTCTACGACCTCTATGCTTACACAGTTCTCTATTCCATATCCTAATGTCCCCCTTGTGTCATAGCACAAATATTTATCATCAAAAGAAAAATTATCGTTATTGTCTAACTCGTGATTTTTTGACGAATGAGTTAATTGTCGAATGGGCAGATTTATACTCTCTATCATTTGCATAGCCTCCGATTGTTGAATAAAGAACAAAAATATCACAAAAAAGCAATCAATTACTATCATGTGC
>DAOOVZ010000108.1:0-10476 GCA_035370665.1 Candidatus Hydrogenedens sp. | reverse complement strand
AAACTACCTCATACCCTTCTTCACGCAGGGCTTTACATGCTTGCGTTCCAGAATAATCAAATTCACAAGCCTGACCAATAATAATAGGTCCTGAACCGATAATCAGTATCTTTTTTATGTCCGTTCTCTTTGGCATTTTTTGCTTATCCCAACATTTTTTATTTACTATCGTATCTTACTGTGGTGGTAAGATTTCTAAAATTTTTAACCTCAATATTCCTGCGGGCACCTTTATCTCTGCAACCTCTTCAACTTTCTTTCCTAACAGGGCTTGACCTACAGGGGATTTGGTTGAAAGTTTACCAGTAGATAAATCCGATTCAACATCGCTGACCATCGTATAGAGTATTTCTTTGCCTTGTTTTTCGTCCAGCACACGCACGGTAACACCTAATCGCACTTCTGAAGTATCCAATTGCTTAGCATCAATCACAACAGCCCGTGCAATTTTTTCTTCAAGGTCGTTTATCTTCGCCATCAACAAGCCCTGTTCGTGTTTAGCCGTATGATATTCTGCATTCTCGCTAAGGTCACCTAACGAGCGAGCATATTCAATTACTCCTGACAACTTTATCTTCTGTCTATTAAGTTCTGCCAGTTCTTCTCTTAACTTTTGCAACCCTTCTTCTGTAATATAAAGTGATTCCATGAACGCATGTCATCCTTATCTTAAATTAAAATCATCATGCCCAAAATAGAATTTATATCTATTTAAATTGAAAAAGATTATATCATATTCCCATACTTGCATGAAATATTGTATATTTTTACAGAGATTATGGTTTCGCTTTCTAAATATAACTATAATAATATACATATTCCATAATTTAAGAAAGGGAAAGAGTCGTTATGTCATCTTATAAAGTGCTGATTGCCCCAGATTCGTTCAAGGAGTCATTAGACGCTATCAAAGTTGCAAAGTCTATTGTAAAAGGTTGGAAAAATGTTTTCCATAAAAGTAAAATAATAATTTGTCCCCTTTCCGATGGTGGGGAAGGTTTTTTAGAAGCACTTTCATTAAATTTAAGTCTGAATTATCGCTATACTATCGTTACTGACCTTACCGGTAAGAAACGGAAAATAAAATATGGCTGGATTCCAAAGCAGAAGACAGCAGTAATTGAAACTGCAAGTATTGTTGGTCTCCACCTTGTTCCACAAAAAGATAGGGAACCTGAACACTTTACGAGTTATGGTGTGGGTGAAGCAATTTTACATGCCATTCAACGAGGTGCAAAAAAAGTTGTGCTGGGTTTGGGCGGTTCAGGAATAAATGATGGGGGTGCAGGTATTGCTCAGGCATTAGGATACCTACTTATAGATTCTTCTCAAAAGCCAATAGGAAAAGGTCCGCTAGAATTACAAAATATTTCATATATAAGAAAATCTAAATACTATGATAAAATTAAGGGCACCTCAATTATTATTGCAAGCGATGTGACAAATCCATATTACGGTCCGCAGGGTGCTACATTTGTCTATGGTCCACAAAAAGGGGTAACACCCGAATTATGCCCCGTTATAGATAATGCTTTGAAAAAATTTGCACAGACAATAAAAAAAGAACTAAACATAGATATACAAAAACAACCCGGTAGCGGTGCTGCTGGTGGAATGGGTGGTGCGTTGTTTGCATTTGCAAACGGCAAATTTGTACCCGGCTTTCAGTGGATAGCACAGGTAAGCCATCTGGAAGAAAAATTGGCTTCTGCCGATTTTGTAATTACAGGTGAAGGACAATTAGATAATCAGAGTTTTTCTGGCAAAGTGGTAGGTGAAATGATTCAACTTGCTTATGCAAAGGATAAAACTATTATAGTGCTTGTTGGCAAATTAGGCAAAGGTTGGGAAGTATGTTCCTCCCTGGAGAAGGTCTCTGTTTTCCCAATCTCCGCAGGTGAATTTTCAAAGGAAGAACTTATGAAAAATACTGCTGTTAACCTCACCCGAACCACAGAACAAATTGCAAAATTGCTTTATTATAATTTACAGCAAGGGAAAGGAAATAAGTACTAAATTTAATCTATGGAAAACAAAGAAAGCATACAAAAAATATTAAACAAACTAACAAACAGTGTCCATGAAGATTTGAATTTTCTATACTCTATTTCACTTCAAGATTGGCAGAATAAATTAGATTCCCTTATTTGTGAAACATCCAATCCAGAAAGGGTTATTGTTTACTTAACACAGTTCATTAAAAAACTATCGGAACAAAACCTTTCTATCCACAAATATCTGCAAAATCAAAAAAGTCTTCGCCTCTTTGAACGAATTTTTTCACAAAGTCCATTTTTATCTGAGACCGTTATAAATAATCCTGAATATTTAGATGAACTTTTAGCAGATACTACGCTCTCTCGTGCTTTAACCAAACATGAATGGCTGTCTAAATTAGGTTGGAACAAAAACCTATCTTCAGCCGAACTTATGGAATATCTAATTTCTAATCAGTTCATTACCCCCAAAAAGGATTGGGACTTAAAAAAGATAATGAATCATCTTCGCAAATTACATAAAAAAGCACTATTGCGAATTACTACTCGTGATATTGTAGAACATCAAGAGGTTAAGTCCATTGCAGAAGACCTTTCTTCTCTTGCCGACGCTCATCTTGAAATCTGTCTCAATTTAAATTATGTATTTTTAGAACAAAAATATGGCATTCCGATAAATTATAGCGAAATAGAACAGAAGAATATACCATCTCGTTTTGTGATTATGGGTTTAGGAAAGTTAGGAGGTAGAGAACTTAATTTTAATTCTGATATTGATTTGATTTTTGTTTATGATGGTGATGGTGAAACGCAAGGAGGAATTAATGGACAGATTACCAACCGTGAGTTCTATTCTAAATTAGGTGAATATATAATTAAATTCCTTTCAGAGCATACAGAAGAAGGAATGATATATCGGGTAGATATGCGGTTAAGACCTTATGGCAAAGTAGGAGCACTTGCAGAAAGTTTATCAAACTCTGTCGAATACTATTACCAATATGGGAGAGCATGGGAACGGCAAGCTCTGGTCAAATGTAGACCCTGTGCAGGCGATATAAATTTAGGAAATGAGTTTTTAGAAATGATGCGACCCTTTGTATTCCCCAAATTTTTTGATGACAAAACATTAGAAGATATACATCAAACAAAACTTATGGTAGAAAAACAGGTCGCAGAACAAGGTCAAACCAATTATGAGGTAAAGTTAGGTCGAGGTGGAATCCGTGATATTGAATTTACAGTTCAATTGCTTCAATTATTGAATGGAGGAAGACACCCTGAACTAAGAATGACCAATACGATTGAAGCAATCTATCAACTGATGGAAAAGGGATACTTAAAACCTTTTGACGCTGAAACTCTTATGAATAATTATTGTTTCCTGCGTGAGGTTGAACATAGGTTACAAATCGAATATGGAACACAAAAGCATACCTTACCACAAAAAACTAATGAATTAGATGAATTTGCACGCCGTCTGGGTTATACATCAGGAGAGTCGTTCTGGCGAATTTATAAAGAGAAAACACAAGAAGTCCGAACCATATTAGAGCAATTTGTTGCTGTTAAATCATCAGGCAACTTATGGGTCTATGATTTAGTAAGTGCCCAATCTGAAGGTAAAGAGGGTTTGAATAAATTAAAAAGTTTGGGTTTTGAGAATGTTGAAAAAGCAAGGGATATGTTTCGTGAACTCGCCAATGGACCTGAACAATCCCCTCATTCTCTTCATGTCCGTGAAAATTTTATTGAAATAATCCCTTTCCTCTGCGAAGAATTCAAAAAAACAGGTTCATTAGATACAGCATTAGAGCAATTTTATAGTCAGGTATCAAGATTGCTTGTCCCTGGCGTAGTCTATTCATTGCTAAAAGAAAATCACAACCTCTGTTCTTTCTTTGTTACACTTACAAGTCGTGCACCAGCACTCGCAGAAATATGGATTAAGGAACCCAGCATTATTGAAATATTTTTACAAGAAGAACTCATTGATGAAAAAAGCACTGCCGATTACCTTTCTTCTTTATTGCAGCAATTAAAAAAATCTGTATTTCCAGAATCCGCACATTATCGTTTGAAAGATTCTGAATGGTTACGAATTGCTCTGGGTGATTTGCTTGACAAGTTCACTATTGAAGAGGTTTGTGAACAATTGACCCTACTGGCAGAAGTTATTCTACAAGATATTATGGATGAATCCTTGATAGAAGTAGAAAAGAAAAATGGAAATCCTCCCCTTCCTTTTGCCATATTAGGTTTAGGAAAAATTGGTGGTGGAGAAATGACCTTTGGCAGTGACCTTGATTTGATTTTTGTGATGGATGATACCTATCCTAATGACTCTACTGAAAAGTATGATGACAAAATAAGTCCTGTGGAATATTTTTCAGATGTCTCATCTCGAATCATAAAACGATTAAAAGAACCTACAAATTTTGGAATTTTATACGACATAGATACGCGACTAAGACCTTATGGTTCTAAAGGTGTTCTTGTGATTACCCTTACACAATTAAAGGAATATTACGAGTATACTGCGGACATCTGGGAGAAAATGGCTTTAATGAAAGCACGAGTCGTGGCTGAAAAGGGGACATTTGCAGTAAATCTTCAAGAGACAATAAAGAACCTGTCATTCTATTGTTCCATATCTGTTGAGGATATTAAGAGAAGTGAAGAAATTCGTCTGAAAATGGTTCAACAAACTAATCCTAATAATTTAAAAAAATCCGAAGGAGGTATAGCAGAGTTAGAATATGCCGTCCGATGGTGGCAACGCATGAAGGTAGAACAATGCCCACAATTAGCAACTCCATCTGTAATAAGAGCACTCAATATCTTAAATAAACTTTACTCAGAACAATCTCAACAATGGACATTTTTGAAAGAAACATTTGACATTTACATAAAAATATTAAATCGCCACCGTCTTTTTACAGGAATACGAAGTTCGACCTTGTCCGAACAGACCCTTCAATTCCTTCCACAATTATTACCTGAAGTAAACCTATCCCCAAGTCCAATAGAATTTTTGAACAATACCAAAAACAAAGTTCATCAGTTCTATGTAAAAACGCTACAAGAAGTAAAACAATGGCTAAATAAAAAACAATAATACCAATGTAAACAAATATATATGCCTATTTTAAAATTCTCTCTTTGTAATTATTCTCTTTATCAACCCATATTCTAATGCTTCTTCTGCTGACATCCAGAAATTGCGGTCACTATCTTTGGCTATTTTTTCTATCGGATGTCCTGTCTCTTCTGCTAGCAAACGATTAATTTGCTCACGAATCTTCAAAATTTCCTGTGCCTCAATTCGTATATCTGCTGCCTGACCACCTGCACCCCCTGATGGCTGGTGAATCAGGAATCGCGTATTAGGTAAAGCCAGCCGCCTTTCCTTAGGTGCACCCATCATAATCGGCACAGCAATACTTGCTACCCAGCCTACACCAATGGCTGTAACAGGGGACTGAATAAATTTTATAATATCGTAGATAGCGAATCCAGAATCCACATGCCCTCCCGGCGAACAGACATAAACAGTAATTGGCTCATTCCCTTCATAATCAAGTAGCAACAATTGCGAAATTGTCTTCTCTGCCAATTCTTGCGTAATCTCACCTGATATTATAACTATCCTTTTTTTCAACAACTTTGTTTGAACATTATCAGATAAAGGAGGAGTAAGTCCTTCCTGTTCCTCTTCTGGTTTTTCATTAAATATCATTTTCTTTCTCCTTTTTTAATAAAGTAAAATAACACTCATTGTAAAATAATGTTCATTTTACCGTTTTGTGGCATGACAAAACAATTGAAGCAACTATAAGACTGAATTTGGAAAATAATACATGAAATTTAGATATCTTAGATACATAGTTATTGCTTTAGCAACATTATTCTTTGTAATACTTTTTCTACGCACAGCGTGGCTTAATGATGACTCTTACATTACCTTTCGAACTGTTGACAATTTTGTAAACGGATATGGTCTACGCTGGAATGTAATAGAGCGTGTCCAGGCATATACAAACCCATTATGGATGTTTGTAATTTCCGCTGCATATTTTTTTACACGGGAAATGTTCCTAACTCCTATATTTATCTCAATCGCCTTATCATTAACAACTGTAACTTTACTCTTTTATTTCCATACAAAAAATGTTTTTCAAGTTATATTATCCGTAGTTATTCTTGGCTTTTCTCGAGCATTTGTTGATTACTCATCATCAGGCCTCGAAAATCCTTTGACACACTTACTATTAGTTATATTCTGTATAATATTTTTTTCTGATACACCTAATAAATTAAAATTATTTTCTCTTGCTTTTATTCCTTCTCTTTCTGCATTTAATCGCTTAGATACTATATGTATATACCTTCCATCATTAATTTACTCCTGGTGGAAACAGGAAAAGAGATTAGAGTCCTCTATTATTATGTTTATAGGTTTTATGCCCTTAATCCTATGGGAAATCTTTTCTGTTATATATTATGGTTTTCCTGTCCCTAATACTGCTGTTGCAAAATTGCAAAATTATATAGACCGTCGTGAACTTTTATTACAGGGATTTTATTACTTTAAATGGCTCTTTGATAGAGATTTGTCATCTTTTATAGTGATAGTTATAGCCTTATTATTACCCTTTTTTAGAAAAAATGCAAAACTTTTAACTTGTTCTCTGGGAATTCTTCTTTATTGTATTTATATTCTTTGGATTGGTGGTGATTTTATGGGAGGACGCTTTTTTTCTGTGCTTATTCTTCTGTCTACAATATTGATAATAAGATTTCTACTGCTAAAAGAAAGTTGGAAAAGAATTCTTGCCACTTTAATCCTTCTAATTTTAAGTTTGATTAAGCCTAATGTGCCAATATTAACAGATGAAAATTTTGGTAAGGACCAGTCTTGGTTAAGAGATGAAAGTGGGATTGGTGATGACCGTATGTATTATTTTCAAATCTCAAGTTTAGCCCATTGGGAACCCGGAGAAATAATGCCAAAAAAAAGTTTTGCATCTGTAAAAGAGGGACTAAACCTTCGAGAACAGAATAAACAAATAACAAAAGTATATGGTTGTATTGGTTTCCGTGGTTTTTTTGCTGGACCAAAAGTTTACCTCATTGACTATTGGGCTTTAGCAGACCCACTACTTGCACGCATACCCCCATTATATAAGCCCAAATGGATGATAGGCCATTTCTGGCGTCATGTACCAGAAGGATATGTCGAATCCTTTGTATCAGATAGTAATAAAATAAAAGACCCTAATCTTGCTGAATTTTATGAACATCTTAAAACAATTACAAGGGGTCCTATCTGGTCCTTTGGACGATGGAAAGAAATTATAAAAATGAATCTGGGAATATATAACCATCTTATTGATAAAGACCGATACCAATTCGCAGGCATAAAAGTCATGAATATTAATGATATAAATAATATGTTAACAAGATTAAAAATAAATCAAGGGATAAAAGTCCCGAAAAGAGGATTGGAAATTCAATTTCCAGAAACGCGACAAAATGTTGAGTTAGATATAGATTTGAAGACTCCCAAAACATTTTATCTGTTATTTTTTAACAATACTGAATTTTTATACCGTGTAATTGTTAAAACAGATAAGATAGAAAGCCCATTTCAGGCATATAAAGTTAAAATACCCCAAAAGATGATACAGAAAGGATTTAATAAGATTCGTATTTTTGTTTATCCTCGTGATGTTGAATCTGAAATAAGAACTATTCACTTTACAAATATCTAAATAATTGATTAAGAATTTGAAATCAAACAATATTTAACTATACTCAAGAGAAAATTCATTAACTATTTTTGTATTATTTAATAAATTTGAAATCCTTTTGAAGAAAGAATTTATTTTTATAGCACATAATTATAAAGTGAAATTTTATTCCATAAGGAGAATAAATGCAACTTTCAGCTTTGTCAAAATTTAGTAAATATTTGATATTTCTACTTGTCTTTCTTTTCTTTTCAATTCTTTTCCTACGGACAGCGTGGCTGTGTGATGATGCGTATATAACCTTTCGAACAGTGGATAATTCTGTGAATGGCTATGGCTTACGCTGGAATGTGAACGAACGAGTTCAGGCATATACTCACCCTTTGTGGATGTTTTTGCATATTCCGTTCTATGCCATGACAAAGGAAATGTTCCTCACAGGTATATTTATTTCCTTTGGTGTTTCTCTATTAACAATTATTCTCTTACTCACAGGTATAGCCCAGAATATTCCACAGGTCTTAATTGCTACAAGTATATTAGGATTTTCCCGAGCATATATAGACTTCTCTTCATCAGGATTAGAGAATCCGATGAGCCATTTGCTACTTGTTATATTTATGATAGTATTTTTACAGCAGAAATTTACGGTAAAGAGATTGTTATTACTTTCATTTATAGCCTCGCTTGCTACATTGAATCGTCAGGATTGTGTGTTGCTTTATATTCCTGCACTGCTCTATGTATGGTGGAAAGTGGACAATAGAAAAATAGGCTTTATCTATTTATGTTTAGGTTTTCTGCCTTTAGTTTTATGGGAGATATTTTCTGTTATTTACTATGGTTTTCCATTCCCGAATACGGCTTATGCAAAGTTGGGCACAGGACTATGGAAAATTGACTTAATCAAGCAGGGCTTATGGTATTATGCGTTTTCTTGGAAGAGAGATTTTATAACCCTTTTAATTTTATTTTTAAGTTTTACCATTCCGTTCTATCAGAAGCAGAAAGAGGTATGGGCATGTGCATTAGGTATATTCCTATATTGTCTTTATGTGATATGGATAGGTGGCGATTTTATGGGCGGTAGATTTTTCACTGTGCCTTTATTGCTCGCTACGATAATTGTGATTCGCTATTCTGGTTTGGATAAAGTAAAAATGGGAATACCTGCGGTATGTATCTTTCTATTTTCATGTTTGTTGCAACCCAATGCCCCAGTTCTGACAAATGCGTCTTTTGGGAAAGATTTGTCCGAGTTTAAAGATTCACATGGTATTGGTGATGAACGCATGTTCTACTTTCAAGTAGCAAGTCTGGCTCATTGGGAACCAGGAAAACCTATGCCCTGTAATGGCTTTGCAGAACAGGGTAGGCAATACCGAAAAATGAACAAACCGATAACCAAAGAACATGGTAGTGTTGGTTATCGTGGATTTTTTGCCGGTCCTATTGCACATATAATTGATTACAATGCTTTGGCTGACCCACTATTAGCACGAATACCCGCAGTATATCGTCCTGATTGGCGTATTGGACACTTCTGGCGATATACCCCAGAAGGTTATCTCGATTCTGCTGGTGGTGATGGCAACAAGCCTAACAAAATAAAAGATAAGGGAATAGCCGAATTCTATGAACACTTAAAGATTATTACAAGAGGTCCTATCTGGTCTTTTGAGCGATGGAAGGAAATAATGAAAATGAATCTGGGAATGTATAGCCATTTAATTGATAGAGACCACTACCAATTCCCCAAATTAGTAAAAATGTCCTTTCAAGATTTACAAAGCAAGATTTCAACAAACGAGTCGGAAAAAATCAAAGTTCCAAGATATGGTATCGAGATACAATTTAATGAGAACAAAAAAAACAAAACATTTTCTATCGAGTTGGACAGTTATGATACCTTCATTATTCTATTCTTCAATGGCACTGATTGGATAGCAAGAAGTTGGGTTGAACCAACACGAAATACAACAGAACCATTTACAAAATATGATATTTCAGTCCCATTACTTGCACGCTGGAAAAGCTACTCCTCTATTCGTATTTTAACCTATCCCGGCGATGCAGACTCCTCTATGAGAAACATTCAATTTCATTAAATATCATAGAATAATATTCAATATCAAAAATTCTCTATATACTCCCGTTATGTATATTGTATTTGTGATATTTGGTAATTATATATTGCAAAACATAAATAAAACACAAAAAATATCCTATTAATAGATAAGTCATTTTGATTTCTTTTAAGGTTTAGTTTTTAAATTTTGTAATTCAATTTGACTTTTATATTTGTTTATGTTATTATATCTCTCCGCTTTTATTAAATATATATACATGTTTAATAAAGCGACATGTCTCTGAAAAAAATAAAGATAATCAGAGAATGTCATCTAAAATTTGAAAAAGTCGTTATAAAAATGCTATAATAATAATTGGCTTTGTCTAAAAGGTGACTCGGGTAAGTTGAATGTATTCAAAGTAATCCCGGTCTTTTGACAAAGTAAATATAATTTTATTATACTATTAAGATGATACGGGACGAGAGGTTAAAATTATAAATTACTCTCTACTCGTGTCTATACCGACAAATAAAGATACGCTCTATGAAAATTGAATACGATGCACCGTTGATTAAATACGGTCTTGTGAATTAAAATTAAGTACTCTTGTCAATCGTCCGAAAGGACAAAAGAAGCCAAGAATACAACTTTTCG
>DAOOVZ010000107.1:0-10565 GCA_035370665.1 Candidatus Hydrogenedens sp. | reverse complement strand
TCTGGTGAGTTCTGGTATGAAGGAGCGGACTTTAAAAAATCGCACCGTGTTTGTGTCCTGCAACCCATAGATGATTACTATGACGATTTTTCCAATTATCCAATGGATGTAAATGGCGATGGCTATCTGGATATTATTACCGGTGGCTGGTGGGGAGAGACCTTACGCTGGCGTGAAAATCCACAAGGCAAGGATGAACTCTGGCAGACTCATGAAATTGCTAAGGTAGGAAATATTGAACGACCCCTTTTCTGTGATTTGGATAAGGATGGAATTGCTGAAATAATTCCTGTCACCAAGCCTGTGTTCATTTTTAAATTGAAACTTGCCGAAGATGGTAAGCCAGCAGGAGAATTTGTCAAATATGAGATAAAAACGGATGGTGCAGGTGGACATGGTGCCGGTTGTGGTGATGTAGATGGTGATGGAAATATAGACCTTCTCTTTACTGGTGGTTGGTTAAAATCGCCTCCTGACCCTTATAGCCTGGATGCGTGGGAATGGTTTCCCGAATGGAATTTAGGTTCAGCAAGTATACCTATTTTAGTGCACGATGTAGACAAAGATGGTAAGAACGACATAATCGTTGGTGCGGCACACGATTACGGCTTATTCTGGTATCAGCAGAAGACTTCTGCCGATGGGAAAAGGTCATGGGAAAAGCACATTATTGACGAACACCGTTCCCAGTATCATGATATGCAATTGCAAGATATAGACAACGATGGCGAGTTGGAATTAATTACAGGCAAACGCTATCGTGCTCATGCGTTCCATGACCCCGGTTCAAAAGACCCTCTGGGCGTTTACTATTTTAAGATTATGAATGGCGAGTTTAAGCGGTTCACACTTGATTATGGACCTGCGGGAAAAGCAAGTGGCGTAGGTATCTATTTCTGGGTAGAAGATGTTGACAAAAATGGCTGGAAAGACATCATTGCACCCGGTAAAGACGGACTTTTCCTGTTCAAAAACTTCGGTCCAGTAAAGTAAAACATTCTATAGCCAGAAACGCAATTGTCCAACAAAAAATAAATGACAGAAGAGGTAATATTCCTTGCCAAGTAATATTGGTTATAATAAATCAGGTGATTGGATAAAATAATCTATTTTCTGTTTGGCAGACTTCTTGTCATAATCGTTTCCCTTTTGGCTAATATAACAACATTAGATTTTCTGCTTACCGCAAAGAACACAAGGAAAGACGCTATGACCGCTATAGTTTTAGTATGTATTTTGTAGCATAGACATTCCTGTCTGTGCCTTTAAAACTTGCAACTTGTCTACATCCGATAGTTTTTGTGTCTATCCAAAAAGTCCAGACATGTAGGGGGCTGTCTAAAAAGTCAATTTGAGCCAATTTTGCCATTACGAAAAAAATATATACAGCAATAAGTAATTATAAATTAAAAATAAATAAGCACTCGTTTTCGCACAAATTTAACAAAAAAGAACTTTTTAGATAATGTTCTATATCGTAAACGGTTATGCATTGTTTATTAGAAAAACTAATAATATTTTTTAGCGGACAACAGTGATTTTAAATCTGTGTTAATTTAAGGGTTTTTCTGTTGTGGTGGCTGAAGGATTAGGATGGCTCGTGGAAAGTCATCACTGCCAGAACCGGTATCGGGCATAAATTCAAGCCAGTGTCGTTTGGGATTTTCTCCGCTTTGGTCAAGGTCATTTACAATTAATGAAAATGTTACTTTTTGACTGGGTTCACACTGGAACGGGACTAACTCTGATGGTGGAAAATGGAATTCGTATAAAGTGTATGGGTCTTTCCTTATAACAGCGAGAGAAACTACGGTGTTTACGGTTTCTTCTTCTCTGCCAGTTCCAACATATAAGAACACCTCAGGACCATGCTGAGTCAATGACAAACTCCAATGCCAATCGCCTAAAAAAAGTTCCAGATTGTCTGCACACCAAACTATATCGCCTGCAAATGGTTGATAAAATTCGTCATCCCTTGCCTCAACCGTCATATAAATACCATCCTTATTCCAGGCACATTTCCAGGAAGCCTGCAGGTCCTCAGTATTTTGGCTGGGGTCAAATCGGATTGGATACAAAACGGGGTAAGCAGGTATATTTGCCCATTCCTCCAAATTCCCATCTATTATTGGATTTTGCTCTATATATGGAATAGTTATTAAAGGAAACATAGGTAAAGATACAGAAAGGGAAATAGGTGGATGCCCTTGCTGTGATATGGTAACCTTTGCCTCAGGAAGAGGATATAATTTGGGTAGACCTTCTGTTCGTGAAAGTTTTATTATTGAGGAAATAGATTGTTGGCTTTGAAGTTGGAATTCTTTGTCAGACATAGTTAAGTTCCAAAAAGGAGGGACCAGCCAATCAATTTTCACTCGGGCTAACTCGGGAGTCGGATTAGTAATCTGCATGGGGACTTCTATTTGAATGGGATTCCCCCAATTCCATTCTACGGTTGGTAATTGGAATGCGGTCTTCCATTGTTTTCGGTGCTCTATTTTTTCCTGCGTGACTATTTCTGGAGGTTCGATATTGCTCGGTTTAATAACCGACCATGCGATTTCATCACCTCGGACACGGACCCATAAGTAATGGTGAAATCCGCCTTCCTCTGGGTCAGTAGTTATCGGACCACCACCTCCTCCGGATATCACATACTGGATATTGCCTCGTTTCCCGACATTTAGATAACGATGGTCATGTCCCGCAAACACAATAACACTTGGGAAACTCTGTAAAAGCGGTTCTATAACAGACCAGCCCGGCTGGTTTGGAATTACAAAATATGGTTTATGAAAGAAAAGGAAAAGATGTTCTTCTTTTACTTTTGCAAGTTCCTTTTTGAGCCATTCTACCTGGACATCTGAAAAAGAATCTACCTGTCCGGGCTCTTCGGAATCTAACAGAATGAATCTTGCATTTCCATAAGAAAAGGCATAACAGGTAGGGGCGATTCGAGTTTTATAGATTTCCTCACTTGCCTTATCTGAAATATCATGGTTTCCTGGTGCAGGGAAAAAAGGCACTTTAAGCCGTTCTATAATTTTTTCAAATTCTGTCCATTGCGGGTCCAATCCTTCTACTGCTCCTCCTAAAATAAGGTCTCCCATACTCATTACAAATGACGGTTTTAAGATATTCCACTCGTCTATCATACGGAAAAACAGAGGCGAGTATTCGCTTGGTTCTGCAGGCTGAGTATCGCTGACAACTACAAAATCAAATTGTTCAGAACACTGTGGTGGATTTTGTCGAAGCAAATCAAATGATTTCTGTACAATTGTTTCAGAAAAAACAATAGTGGTCGAAACCACTAAAAATAATGATAATATAATAGTTAATAATCTAAATCTCATTTTTTAAACTCCATCGTAATATCTTTTCTAATATTGTATTGGTTTTTATACTGGATTTAAAAATACACGATAACTATCTACCAAGAGCAAGTATGCTTTGGATACAATTTGGATAATAGTAATATATAGATGCCGTTGAAAAATAATTTATTTGAACAGAAAAGCAGTAAACGCAATATTTTTAATTATTTCCCCATTACTATTAGGCAGTTAGGTGGTCGAAAAGGATTTTTACACCAATGATGAATAATATAATAGCCCCGATGATTTCCATTCTGTCTCCAAATTTTTTACCGACATAACTGCCGAGGTGCATGCCAACTAATGTTAAGAATGCTGCGGTTATACCTATCCAGAATGATGGAAACCAGATGGAAACACCAATAAAAGCAAAACTCAATCCTACTGCATAAGCGTCAATGCTTGTAGCCAGAGAAAGCATAACTAATGATAGTCCCCTTGTTGGGTCGTTCTGCTTTTGTGTATTAAATGCTTCTCTCTGTGCGACAAGTTCTCTATCTTTACCAAATAATGACTGATAAATAATCTTGCCACCAATGACCCAGAGGATTAAAAATGCGAGCCAGTGGTCATACGCGAAGAACCATTGCCCAATGAGGTTTCCTGTATACCAGCCCAATATAGGCATCATTGCTTGAAATAAACCAAAATGGAAGGATAATCGAAATGTTTGGCGTGGATAAATATTTTTGAGAAAGGCACTAACGCTAATAGCCACAGCAAAGGCGTCCATTGCCAGAGCAATAGAAATTCCAGCAAGAACATACGGGTCTAGCATTTATAAACCTTTAATATAGGAACACTCGTCTAAATTGCTTTTATATACTGTGATGGATACCAACCATATAGAAAAATTGGGGACGACAAATTCGTCCCCTGTGAAAAAAACATCTTATAGTAGACTAAATTTGAGTATCAAACAGTGACTTTTTAAGCATGGACATAAGGATTCCATTCAAGCCCCGCTACTTCCTGAATGTCGTCTATCCCTTCGTGTAGAATCTTGACCTTCATAAATCTGCAATACCGTTCAACATCACGGGTATGGTCGCCATAAAAGATTACTCTATGGAGTCCGCTGGACCAGTTGTAGAGAAACTTTTCAATATTGTCTACTTTAACAGTCAACTTACTTCTGCAACCACGCTCCTCGTATGGACTATCAACTGCATCACCTATGCTATAGAGCATATAGTCTGCTCCAATCAACCGTGCCATAGTAACCTTTTTACCTACGGGCATTTTAACCTGTAATGAAACACCTTTGTTATCTTCAAGATGTGTTCTGACTCTATATGGCGATGGTTCCGTATTAGGTCCTTCCATCTTTGTCGCAGCGACACAATGTGCATGAATAATTGTATTGTTGGAAAAGTCAAACATTGGGTCTACGACAAAACCAGTTCGACCCACAAGATATGTAAATATAAGTTGGGTCATTGTAGATTTTAAATCGGCTTCACAAACACCTGCAAGCAGTGCATTGTTGAATCGGACGAAACCGAGGCAAGGATAGCCCATATTCTTTTCTATTAACTGCATTCCAAGGCAGTTCATTGTAATAGCCTGTGCATTATAATTCCGAAGTAGGTTCTTCATAGCGATATACATTTGAGCACCCTTCTTTACATCCTCTTGTTGGGGTTCTACAACCTCCTGTGCCTCTTGTATCCAGCGCTGAGTATCAGCAAGCACCTCTTCTTCGGCTGCATCATTATATGCTTGTTGCAACTCAGGAAGTCTTAATGAAATAATTTCTGTGCCAAATCTTTCTTTAGCCAAGGTGCAATAATTAGGGTCTGCATCGCCAGTGTTCACATTAAGGATTCGTGTCTCTCTCATTCTTTGAATTGCACGAAACGGCCTAACTGCCTCAGCTATATCCGAAAATCTACTACTTGGCACAATATCAACAAGTCTACCTTCCTTTTGCCATGCAGGAACGATATGCCATTCATGCCCACAATAAGGCATTGTAAAAATCATTACTGGCTTGTTCAAATCAAATAGGCTATAAATAAAACCTCCTGTACTTAATGTGAGATGAAGCACGAGAATACCTGTGACATCCTTCATCTTCTCTTTTGCCGCTGCAAGTTCACTTTCGTTGGTTACAAGACCACCTTCTATAAATTCAATATCAGCGAGTTCATCCTTGAGTTTCTGAATTTCACCTTCATATCGGTTAACTTCGGCTTGTAAGTCAACCTTTGCCATAGGCCAGCCTGGAGTGGGAACACCAACATATATTTTACCTACGCGAATTTTGTTCTTTAACTGAAGGTCAGCCAGATTGTCATTATTGACCGCACCTCTTGCATAAAAAGGAATAGTTGCCGCCAGTGCACCAGCAGCACTACATAGCATAAATTGTCTCCGCGAAAAACAAAATTGACAATTATTACGATTCTTTTCATTAGAACTTGATTTATCCATAAATGGACTCCTTATTTTTGTTATTATGCTAAATTCTACATGACTTTTAGTAACAAAAACAATATCTTAAACATTATAATTCCTTGTCCTCTTTTGAGGTTATATTTTGCCAGAGGTCCTGGTGATATAAGAATGGTATGTAAACGCCACCAATTACGGGTCGAGCACGAAACCCAACACACTTACCTGTTTTGGTATCATACCAATCTGTCAGAGGGATACGGTCAGGTGTTTCATTTATAAAACGGTAAAAAGGCTGGAAGAGAGCATCGAAATCTCCCTTATTGTTGGTCAAGGTTGCACACCAGATAAGCCAGTCCGCCTTGGTATAGTCCTTCCTTATGTCAAGAGGCAAGCCATATTTGTTCTGATGAGTTTTATAGTATTCCACTTCCATTTTTGCTACATCTGCGGGAAACAGATTCAAACCTAAAATAGTATCCCAGACAAGATTGTATTTCATGCTCCATGTATTGGGTTTGTCAAAGGTAAGGCGGAAATGGTCTCCATCTTTAGCTCGCTCTATCCAATCCTTTGCCATATCTTGTGCTAAATTATTCCAGTCCACTGCTGAGGCAAGGTGTCGTTGTTCGCTCATTTTTGCAAACGCACCCAGAGCCATAATTGCTTTCAGCGACAGATTGGTGTTATGTGCTATATGTCCCGCAAAATCGTCAGTGCATAACTGATTTTCTGGGTCTCTGCCATGTGCCTTTAAGTAATTCGCCCACTGTTCGAGAAGTCCCCATTGTTCTCGGGCATAATCCATTCTACCTGTAATTGCTGTGTATAAAGCAGTCACTAAAATCATATTTCCACATTCTTCTACGGGCATCTGTTCTTCTAAAATAAATTTACCATTCTCTTCACCATAAACCTGCCCATTTGCTTTTGGATAAGTGCCAATATCGTGTGGTGCAAATTCAAAAGTCCATGCAGACGATTTAGCAAAGCGATACACAGGCTCGAGCATTCCACGCATTAATGATGGTGCAAATAGAGCAAAGAATGGTGAAGCAGGATAGGTTAAATCTACGGTCGCAATACATCCATTGGAGAAACATTC
Source organism: Candidatus Hydrogenedens sp. (assembly GCA_035370665.1). Classification (GTDB taxonomy): domain Bacteria; phylum Hydrogenedentota; class Hydrogenedentia; order Hydrogenedentales; family Hydrogenedentaceae; genus Hydrogenedens. The sequence goes on along the minus strand of DAOOVZ010000107.1, from coordinate 3,686 downwards.
CTTGTGAAAGAACCATGGTGTATTGTCCTTACCAACCACAATTTTGCCACTGCCAAATACATGTCGGTAAGTCAAACCAACCAGAGCAGCATATTCACTACTTACTATCTGTGCCGATTCTGCAAGCAAAAACTGGTCCCAATCCTCACACTTCCGTTTTAGTACTGAATATTCGCGATAGACTTTATCCAATAATGATGTAAAGTTGTCACCATATTCCTTCCAATACCAGGGCCGCAACTTTTCATTCATAAATTCTATTGAGTAAATATCATCATAGCCCACTACAAGGTATTTGCTTTGTGCCCCTTGTGGAGGTATTACAAATGAAAGCAGTGTGGCTAAGGCAATTGGATTATCGCCAACAACACGAGAAGAACTTTTATCATCTTCATCGGGAATGGTAAACTTTTGAGACAGGTTGTTCAATATTGTTTTGCGGTCTGCGAGCACAGTTTTTGTGTCTTGTTCGGTTGGACAACCTACATACAAATATCCCCAATCTATCCGCAGATTATCACCTGCTTTTTCAAGTATAGGTTGTTCAGTACTGCCTGCTTTCAACAGGATTAACCCAGAAGGCGAGTTTAGCCGTTCCCATTGCACCGCTTGCTTCTCTTTGTCCACACACCAATCCGTGCCAACATCAAAATATATCCCTGCTCTGTGTTCCTTTCCGTCCAATGAAGATAGTTCAAATTCTACATAAGTGCAGGGAGTAGAAAGCCATCGAAAATCCTCTGTCAACATAGGCGTAGTAAATGTCAATTGAAGTTTAGCCCCTTCAACCGTGAATTGGTAAACAGTGCGGGTTGGATATACCTTGTAGGAGAGTTGTTTCATGGGCTCACCGCCTAATTCTGCGGGACCCATAAATCGGTATAATTTGCTATCAAGGTTAAGTAAGCCTGACATAGTCCTTGGTTTCCCTGTCCAATGTTTAGCCCACTGTTCCGTCAAATTATCGCTAAACGACCACACACTTGTATACGGGTCATGCACAATTAACGGAACTGCAGGTGGACGAAACCCATCAGGAATCTCCGCAGCATACAATAAAAAATAACCCATTATTTGCAACAATATTAGACTCGATACCATAACATTACTCCTCTTAATACTATTCATTATAAAGGCACTTATTTCAGCCGAAAACTATCTAGTTTAAATAAAAAAATTAGATTCAATTCCAAAAATTATTTACTTTCTTTTAATATACATGCCGCTCATTAAGGAGAGTAAGAGTCCGATTGTAATAAAATCAAAGAGATGTTTCCACAAATTATCAAATAGGCCTTTATCAGAGGAATTGCAGCCACAACCATTTTCCGTTTCCGAAGAGCCTTCACCTTCGGTTGTGCCTTCGTGAGTCCCTTCTCCTTCTGCTGTGCCTTCATGAATCCCTTCGGCAATACCTTCACCCTCGGTTGTGCCTTCGTGAGTCCCTTCTCCTTCTGCTGTGCCTTCATGAATCCCTTCTCCTTCTGCTGTGCCTTCATGAATCCCTTCGGCAATACCTTCACCTTCGGTTGTGCCTTCTTCAACAATCTCGCAGGAACCCATATCCTCCCCTTCGTAATTACCCTGCCACCTTAATACAGGATATTCGACTCCATTGCGGATAAACCATATACCGACGAAATCCCAACCTGTGTATGTTGTATTACATTTCATTTCCAGTGTAGTTGCTGCAAAAGCACCATCGGATTCCTTTTGCCTTGACGCTTCCATATCCCAATAGCAGAAATTAAATTTTCCTTTTTTATTCAGACCATTAAATCCACCCACAGTCTCGAGTTCCGCGTCTGTGGATGTTCCTCTAACTACACCCACAGAATAACACTTTTCAATTGTGTTTGAGTTTGTGCCTGAAAATCCACCTGCATTTGAATATGCAATAACTCTGGAAGTTGAATAGCAATTTATTATATGCCCTGCATTATTACCTACGAACCCACCTACAAATTGTGAACCAGGCTCATTTATTGTTCCTGTGGAATAGCACTCTGATATAGAACCGCTACTATGCAAACCAACGAAACCGCCAAGATTTATGTCCCCTTTTATTTGTGCAGATGTTCCACAAGCAATTATAGAAGTATCTATATTTTGTCCTAATATTCCTCCAACAGTATCGTAGCCTTCTACGGTTCCTGAAACACTGCTCTTGACAATAGAACCACCATTACTTTGTCCGATTAATCCGCCTACATATATATCCCCTTTTATCTGTCCATTGGTCACCTTGCAGTTCTCAATTGTCCCCCTTACATTTTTCCCGACGAGTCCGCCGACCTTCCAACTGCCTGTAATCTGGCAATTTTCCAGTATAAGCCTCGTTACTTTGCCTCCGGGAGATAAACAAGCAATCAGTCCAACATTATCCGTATCGGCTCGTTTGATATATAAACCTCTGATTTTATAACCTTTCCCATTTATCGTTCCACAAAACTTGGTAATGGGTTCAAATCCTTTTTGGGAGTTCCATCCTTCTGTAGTTTTAGCATTGATAGTGGCGGTTAAATTGTAGTTTCCAAACCACGGATAATCCAGACTTTTACCGATTTTTTGTAATTGGTCAACTGTGGAAATTGATATATTAGGTGGATCTGGAAATGTTACTTGACCTAATGCTAATAGATATGGGTAGGTTCCACTTTGTGAAAATCCCCAAACATTATCAAAATCCCAATCTGCATAGGTGTTTTCTTTACCCATCTGTATTGTTGTTTTGCCTGTTCCTCCGGAAGATATATTCAAGCCAGATTTCTCCTTATCCCAGTAACTGGCTATTACTTCACCATCGTTATTGACACCAATCAGTCCACCATATTTAATATCGCCTCCGACCTTACCTACAAAATAAGTGTTTTCAACTTTTCCACCTTCATTTTTACCGACTAATCCGCCTACTCCTATTTCACCTTTAATATAACTCATTGAAAAACTATCTCTAATGCTCCCAAAATTTACTCCAACAAATCCGCCAGCATTATTTGTTGCTTCAACACTGCCTGAACTATAACATCTTTCTATTACGCCCAGATTTTTCCCAACAATTCCACCTACTTGTTCATTTCCCCTAATAACATAATTTTCAACTCCTAACTTTTCTATCCTTCCAGTAGCACTCAGGACACCAAATAAACCTACATTAGCAGAGGTAGGACGATTGATATAGAGCCCTGTAATTTTATGTCCATTCCCATTAAAAGTTCCTGTAAAAGGTGCTTCATCAGTGCCTATAGGTTCATAACCTTCATTATTTTCTTCTGTTTCTCCTTCACTTAAATATGTTTCAAGTCCAGATATTTTTGAATTTAATTCACCAGTAGTTTGACCTCCGCTTAAATCTAAATTTGTTTCAAGAATATAATTGCCATTTAATGGTAAATAGGTTTCCTTACCAATGGCTAAAAACTTTTCCAGCGTGTCTATGGTTATAGTTTCAGGTATGGTTTGCGCATATAAAGACTTTTCCAGTGCGCCCAGTGCAATGAAATCTGCGTTTGAAATAGACACAAGACAGATAATTGAGATGGTGAAGAAAATCAAATATTTTTCAAATGAAACAAACTTATCCATACTTAAAACCTTTTTATGTTGTTAAGAAACAATGTTTAATTTCTATTTATTTTACATTTATTATCTATCCTATTCAAAAAAGAATTCAAAAAAATATTAAC